>DATMSK010000155.1:0-8990 GCA_035565395.1 Methylophilus sp.
AAGTAAACTCCATGGATGGCGTGTTGCTTGACATCACGGAATCCAAGCACAGGAACGCGGAGTATGAAGGCATAGTCAACGCCATGAACTACGCCGTCAGCGCCGCAGAATTCACCATTGATGGCGTGATCTTGAATGCCAATGATAACTTCCTGACATTACTGGGCTATACACTGGAGGAGGTGACTGGCCGTCACCATTCCATACTCTGCCCACCTGACTTTATTTCCACAGACCGTTATAAACAAAAATGGCAGGCATTACGACGGGGCGAGTTCGTGCATGGCGAATTTCTGCGTTATGGCAAATATGACAAACAGATCTGGATCAATGCCTTTTACAGCCCGATCCGCGACATCGACGGTAAAGTGATCAAGGTCCTGATGTTTATGATGGATATCAGCGAGCGCAAACAAATGGAACAAGACCTGTTGCGCGCTAAGGAGACGGCTGAGCAGGCCGCCAATGCTAAAAGCACCTTCCTGGCCAATATGAGCCATGAAATTCGCACACCCATGAATTCGATTATCGGTTTTAGCGAGCTCTTGCTCGATACGCCAATGCAACCAGAACAGCGTAATTATTTGTCTACTGTCAGCCAGTCAGCCAAATCCTTACTGCACTTGCTTAATGACATCCTGGATAGCGCCAAACTTGAGAAAGGCATGCTAGAGCTGGAATTGCTGGACTTTTCCATACGCGAGCTGGTCGATGGCCTGATTTCTTCGCTTTGGCTCCAGGCACGCAAAAAGAATCTGGATTTGCGCCTGAACCTGGACCCGCAAATCACTGGTTATTACAAAGGCGCCGAGCACCGTATACGCCAGGTTTTGACCAACCTGCTGGGCAACGCCATCAAATTTACCGAAACCGGCTACGTTGAACTCAAAGTACATCTCTCTCCCCAAGGTGAAGTGCAGTTTGACATTATTGATACTGGCATCGGTATTGATGAAGACCGGCTGGATGTGATTTTTGAACCATTTACACAGGCCGATGCTTCAATGAGTCGTCGCTTTGGCGGCACGGGTCTGGGGACGACGATCAGCAAACAGCTGGTAGAGCTGATGGGGGGGCGCATCACCGCCAGCAGTAAAATTGGTCAAGGCAGTTGCTTCTCGGTGAGTTTGCCACTGGCTGAAGGGAGTGCGCAGGAAAAAGCACTGAAAAACCACCTACTCAGATCGGCACTGCCTGTGCTGAAAATACTTGCTGCGGATGATATTGAACAAAACCGCAAGCTGCTGAGCATTGTGCTGGAAAAGCAAGGGCATCAAGTGACCTTGGCCCAGAATGGCCAAGAGGCCATTGATGCCTGGCAAGCCCAGCCATACGATGTGATCCTGATGGATGTGCAAATGCCTGTCATGGATGGCCTAAACGCCAGTATGCATATTCGAGCGCAGGAAGAGAAAACTGGCCGCACCAAAACGCCAATAATTGCATTGACCGCCAGCGTGCTTGAACAAGACCGGCTGGCAGCCGCCGCGGCAGGTATGGATGGCTTTGCCTCCAAACCCATTGAGCTGCACTTGTTACTGGCTGAAATCCAGCGCGTGTTGCAGCTGGAGCCTCTGGCTATCACACTTCCACTCAAAGAATCTGCAGCAACAACGCATCATTTTGACCTGCATAGAGGCATAGCCTTGTGGGGTGACCAGCAAACCTACCTGTATGAAATCCATCGTTACATACAAGAGTCACGTAAACACATCACGATGCTAACACAAGCGATCGCCGCTCAAGATCACGCCGCATTGAAACAGATTGCCCATGCCAACAAAGGCGTTAGCGCCAATCTTGCACTATCTCATATTCAGGAAAGTTACCATGCTCTGGAACAGAGCGCCGATGGCGAATGGCAAACCTGCACTCAGCAAGTGACGCAATTACAAATGCACGCTCAGTCACTACATGCGTTCATCACCCCTTTGCTATCGCAGCAGACGGTAAGTGTGGCCATTGACGAGCACGCTCTTCCAATTACCCTGCTGCAAGACTGTCTGCTCGCGCTACGTACACTGGTTGCCATGAACGAACTGGACGATGCATTGCTCAGCAAACTCACCGAGCATGCTCCGGCCGAATGGCGCCAGGCATTGAACAAGATTACCCAGCTACTCAATGAATTTGACTTTGAACAAGCGACTGTGCATATTGACCAGCTATTGGAAATCCAGACGCAGGAGACCTCCTCATGATGGATCACACGATGCAACAAGCAAAAATTCTGATTGTTGACGATGAGCCACTCAACTTGAAAGTACTGAAGCAGGTGCTGCAAGACAATTACCGTCTGAGCTTTGCCAAAAATGGCATAGATGCATTGGAACTGGTCCACAAAGAGAAACCCAGCCTGATATTACTGGATGTCATGATGCCTGGCATGACGGGGTTTGAGGTTTGCCGTAAATTAAAAAATGATCCAGAAACTAATACCATCCCGGTGATTTTTGTCACGGCACTGGCAGAAGAAGCCGATGAGTCCGAAGGTTTTGCGGCGGGCGGCGTTGATTACATCAACAAACCGATTTCACCCTCGCTGGTCCGCGCACGCATCAAAACACATTTATCCCTGGTACATATTGATGAACTCAAGCGTACACACCTGGAACTGATACAACGCCTGGGACGTGCGGCAGAATATAAAGACAATGAAACTGGTATGCATGTAATCCGTATGAGCCATACCTCTGGCAGAATCGCGCTTCAAATGGGGTTTGATGCACACAATGCCGAACAGTTAGTGCATGCCGCACCCATGCATGATATCGGCAAGATCGGGATTCCTGACCATGTGCTGCTGAAACCGGGCAAACTCGATGAAGAAGAACTTAAAACCATGCGGACACATCCACAAATTGGTGCGGAGATTCTGGACAACTCATCCTCGCCCTTGATTAGGCTGGCCCATAAGGTGGCACTTTACCACCATGAAAAATGGGATGGCAGCGGTTATCCTTTTGGGTTAAAAGGCGAAGACATCCCAATTGAAGCGCGTATTGTCGCGGTTGCGGATGTGTTTGATGCTCTCTTGAGTAAACGGCCTTACAAAGAGGCATGGCCCGTTGAAAAGGCCGTAGAAGAAATCAAGTCACAAACAAACCGGCATTTTGATCCCGGCGTGGTAGAAGCAATGATGGCCTGTTTGCCAGATTTGATCGCCATTAATGAAAAATGGCGCGAAGAAGACTGATGTGCTTCCTCACGCCATCTACACTCCTCTCGCTAATTTCCATTAGCGAGCAGGCGAGCATTACCCCAGTGCCTTTTTCAACAGTTCGTTGACTTGTGCCGGATTGGCCTTGCCTTTTGAAGCTTTCATGCACTGGCCCACCAGCGCATTAAAAGCTTTTTCCTTACCCGCTTTATACTCATCCACCATGGCCTGGTTAGCGGCCAGCACTTCATTGATAATCGCTTCAATGGCGCCCGTATCCGACACTTGCTTGAGGCCTTTGGCTTCAATGATCGCATCCACTTCACCCTCACCTGCCCACAAGCCTTCAAACACCTGCTTGGCCGCGTTGTTGGAAATGGTGTTATCCGCAATTCTTTTAAGTAAAGCGGCCAGTTGGGTGGCAGTCACCGGGCTCTGAGTAATTGTTTTTTCTTCCGCATTCAGTTTGGCGGATAAGGCACCCATGATCCAGTTCGCTGCCTGCTTAGGCTCTGCGCCAGCATTAACCACGGCCACGAAATAATCTGCCAAGCTGCGTGATGCCGTCAGCGTGCTGGCATCGTAACTTGAGAGCTGGTAATCACTGATAAAACGCGCCTGCAGCGCTTGCGGCAGCTCAGGCATTGCTGCCCTGACGCGCGCTTTGTCCGCTTCAGTGACTTCTAGTGGCAGCAAGTCTGGGTCGGGGAAGTAACGGTAATCGTTAGCCTCTTCCTTGGTACGCATGGCGCGGGTTTCACCGGTATCTGGATTGAACAAGACAGTCGCTTGCTGAATGGTACCGCCGTCTTCCAATGTCTCGATTTGCCATTGGGTCTCGTACTCAATCGCCTGCTGCATGAACTTGAAGGAGTTCAGGTTTTTGATTTCGCGGCGTGTACCAAACTTCTCGCTGCCTTTTGGGCGCACAGACACGTTTACATCACAACGGAAACTACCTTCCTGCATATTACCGTCACAAATACCTATCCATTGCACCAGTTCATGCAGTTTTTTGGCGTAGGCCACGGCTTCAGCCGCGCTACGCATATCCGGCTCGGTCACAATTTCCAGCAACGGCGTCCCCGCACGGTTCAAGTCGATGCCTGACATGCCTTCCACAGCGCCATGTACAGATTTACCGGCATCTTCTTCCAGATGCGCACGTGTGATATTGATGACTTTTTCGTAGGCTTCGGTATTTTTAGTCGCGGGCACCTGAATGGTAATTTGCCCTTTACCCACCACCGGCAACTCAAACTGGCTAATCTGGTAGCCTTTAGGTAAGTCTGGATAGAAATAATTTTTGCGCGAAAACACACTGCGTGGTGCCATCTCGGCATCAATCGCTAGGCCAAATTTAATCGCACATTCGACGGCTTCTTTATTCAGCACTGGCAAAACACCGGGTAAAGCGATGCTCACTTCGCAAGCCTGGGTATTTGGCTCAGCGCCATAAGTCGTTGAAGCGCCGCTAAATTGCTTGGATTTAGTTTGTAACTGAGTATGGGTTTCCAACCCGATCACGACTTCCCACTGCATTTAAATTCCCTCCGGCATACGTGTGTGCCAGTCTGTCACTTGCTGATAGGCGTGGCCAATGTCCAGCATTCGCGCCTCATCAAAATAATTACCAATAATCTGCAAACCGACCGGCAAGGCTTTACCTTCGCTACTGGTGGCAAAACCGGCAGGAATACTCATGCCTGGCAAACCGGCCAAATTGACGGCGATGGTGTACAAATCTTCCAGGTACATGGCGACCGGATCACTAGTCTTCTCCCCAGCTTTAAAGGCTGGCGAAGGCGCAGCAGGCCCCATAATGACATCACAATGCTTGAACGCTTCGACAAAGTCCTGCGCAATCAGGCGACGGATTTTCTGCGCCTTGAGGTAATAAGCATCGTAGTAACCCGCGCTCAGCACATAGGTACCAATCAGGATACGTCGCTTCACCTCGGCACCAAAGCCTTCGGCGCGTGACTTCATGTACATTTCCATGAGGTCGTTATATTCAGCTGCACGGTGACCGTAACGCACACCATCATAGCGTGACAGATTGCTGGAAGCCTCTGCCGGCGCCAGCACGTAATACACTGGAATCGACAGATTGTTATTAGGCAAACTGACTTCAACAATTTCTGCACCCAGTTTTTTGTATTCGGCAATAGCGGTTTCAATGACTTTTGCCACGTCAGCATTCAGGCCATCGGCAAAGTACTCTTTAGGCAGGCCGATACGTAAACCTTTGAGCGGCTGTTCGCCTGTCATCTTGTCCAGGCCGCGGGTGTAATCTTCTTTTTCACGGTTGACGCTGGTGGAATCACGCTCATCAAAGCCGGCCATGACGTTCATCATCAAGGCACAGTCCTCTGCCGATTTAGCCATTGGGCCGGCCTGGTCCAGACTGGAAGCAAAAGCAATCATGCCGTAACGCGACACCAGGCCATACGTCGGCTTCAAACCGGTAAAGCCACACAAGGAAGCCGGCTGACGAATTGAACCACCGGTATCGGTCCCCGTCGCTGCCGCACATAAGCGCGCAGCGACTGCGGCTGCCGAACCACCGGAACTACCGCCTGGTACACGGTCAACATCCCATGGGTTTTTCACGCCACCGAAGTAACTGGTTTCGTTAGACGAGCCCATGGCAAATTCGTCCATGTTGGTCTTGCCCAGATTGACCGCACCGGCAGCATCAAACTGGCTGATCACATGCGCATCGTACGGAGAGATAAACGTCTCCAGCATTTTCGAGCTACAGGTTGTGCGCCAGCCTTTGGCACAGAAAATATCCTTCTGTGCCAGCGGAATCCCGGTCAACGGTCCGAAATCACCGGCTGCGATACGCGCATCAGCGGCTTTGGCCTGTGCCAATGTTTTGGCTTCGTCTATGGTGACGTAGGCATTGATGCTAGGATTGAGCTGCGCCATGCGCTGCAAATAGGCTTGCGTCAGCTCGACGCTGGAAACTTGCTTGCTGGCCAACTGTTGGCCTAGCTGTTTAAGACTGCTGTTGATCATGGCTAGGGTATCTGTAAATTAATGACGTCAACTCGCGTAGAAGCGACGCTGTTATTCAATGACTTTGGGCACCAGGTACAAACCATCCTGCGTTGCCGGAGCAATGGATTGAAATAGCTCACGCTGGTTGGTAGCGGTGACCACGTCTTCACGCAGACGCTGTGTCACATCTTGTGAGTGCGACATCGGTTCAATACCGGTAGTATCAACTGCCTGCATTTGTTCGATCAAACCGAGGATACCGGAGAGTTTGTTCAGGGTTTCTTGCGCTTCATTGTCACTGACCTCGATACGGGCGAGGTGAGCGATGCGCTTGATATCATCTAGATTCAGTGCCATGTCTGGTTAATTGTCTGTAAGATTTTGAAAGCACATCTTAATTTCATGTGCGTTTTGCGCTATTATACCTTGATTTTATGCCGCACTTAGCGCGCAGTTCTAAAGTCGGAAACTTCACAGGATAAAACATGTTCGGTTCACTCAACAGCTATTTCTCCAATGACCTTGCCATTGACCTAGGCACCGCCAACACCCTGATTTACGTGCGTGGTAAAGGCGTCGTACTGGATGAGCCGTCGGTGGTGGCGATTCGTACCGAAGGTGGTCCTAACGGCAAAAAAGTATTGCTGGCTGTCGGTTCTGACGCGAAAAGCATGCTGGGCCGTGCGCCAGCCAACATCCAGGCGATTCGCCCGATGAAAGATGGTGTGATTGCCGACTTCACCATCACCGAGCAAATGCTCAAGTTTTTTATCCGTAAAGTACACGAATCCCGCTGGTTCTCCCCTAGCCCACGCATCATCATTTGTGTGCCTGTAGGATCCACACAAGTGGAGCGCCGCGCGATTAAAGAGTCTGCCGAGCGCGCAGGTGCCAAACAGGTATTCCTGATTGAAGAACCAATGGCGGCGGCGATTGGCGCCGACATGCCAGTGGCTGAAGCGACCGGCTCCATGGTGGTGGATATTGGCGGCGGCACGACAGAAGTCGGTGTGATTTCACTGGGCGGCATTGTATATGCCAAATCCGAGCGTGTCGGTGGCGACAAGTTTGACCAGGCGATTATTGACTATATCCGCCGTAACTACGGCATGCAGATTTCGGAACCCACTGCTGAAGCGATCAAGAAACGTATCGGTTCTGCCTTCCCGGGCTCTGAAGTCCTCGAAATGGAAGTGACCGGCCGCAACCTGGCAGAAGGCTTGCCACGAAAATTCACGATTTCCAGCAACGAGATCCTGGAAGCCCTGACTGAACCACTGAATTCCATCGTTGGTGCGGTGAAATCCGCCCTTGAACAAACGCCACCAGAACTGGGTGCCGACATTGCTGAAAAAGGGATGGTTCTCACTGGTGGTGGCGCCTTGCTGCGCGACCTGGACCGCTTGCTGGTGGAAGAAACCGGCTTGCCTGTCATTGTGGCTGAAGACCCTTTAACCTGTGTGGCACGCGGCTGCGGCCGAGCCCTCGAAGAAATGGATAAGCTGGGCAACGTTTTTGCTAGCGAATAATCCGGGGCAACCTTGGCGCATCCCCGATCATGCTAAAAGGCATACACCAGCAGCTTGACCCACAGGAGTCCCCGGCCTTTTTTATCCAGGGACCCAAGCCTTTCTCACGCCTGATGTTTTTTTGCGCCCTGTCATTGGTCATGATGGCGGTGGATGCGCGTTTTGACTACCTGGGCCAGGTCAGGCAATGGTTCAGTACCGCCCTACATCCTCTCGAAGTGGTTGCCAGTGCGCCAAATGAATGGGCACGTAATATCAACACCTATTTTACTTCGCACAACCAGCTTATCCAGGATAACTTTAAGCTCAAGCAACAGGCCTTGATTGATCATGCAGCCTTGCAGCGCCTGGCAACGGTAGATGCAGAAAATGCCCATTTACGCACCCTGCTAGCTGGCGATGCACCGATTATCCCGCAGGCAACGCTAGGCGAAGTCATGCACATGGGCCGTGACCCTTTCAGCAACATCATCACCCTTAACCGCGGCAGCCATCACCAGATTACGCCCGGCCAGGCCGTGGTTGATGAACAGGGCGTGGTCGGGCAAATCACGCGTGTTTATCCATTCACCAGCGAAGTGACGCTCATTACCGACAAAAAACTGTCCATCCCGATCCAGATTGAACGCAACCAGTTACGTGCGATTGCCTTTGGTGAAGGCAAGCGCAACACGCTGGATATCCCTTACCTGCCAACCAGTGTAGATATTAAAGTCGGTGACAAACTGGTCACTTCGGGCATTGATGGCGTGTATCCTGCCGGGTTGGCTGTGGCAGTCGTCACCCAAATCAAACAAAGCCAGGACTCGCCATTTGCCAAAATCATCAGCCGCCCGATTGCCGGCGTCAATAATCACAAACATGTGTTAATCCTCAATATTCCAGATTCACCGGCAACCAGCCCATCCAGCGAAAACAGGGTTGTCCTTCCGCGTAGCAATGCCCAGCACCTGGACCAATCCGTGGTCGATGTACTGCAAAAACATAATGCGGCGGTAGACCCGCACCCTGCCACCGAAACACCCGTGCTTGATGCACACAATCCTGAAGCAAATCCTGCCAGCCCAGAGACAACGCCCGGCAACACCACGGCACCCGCCTCACCGGAGCGACCATGAAGCCGGTCAAATTTAGTACATTCCTGTTTACCATGCTGATAGGGCTGATTTTTCAGCTATACCCCTGGTCTAATTCCGGCATTATTATCCGGCCAGACTTTTTGCTAGTCATTATGCTTTACTGGCTATTGCAGGCTCCTTACCACTGTAATATTGGCTGGGTGTGGTTTGCCGGCT
>DATMSK010000156.1:0-3793 GCA_035565395.1 Methylophilus sp.
TGAGGCCTTTTTCATACGCATAGAGGTAGATTTTTTTAAAATCCTCAAAGTCGTAATCGGTGGGAACGTTAATGGTTTTAGAGATGGAGCTATCAATCCATTTTTGCGCGGCAGCCTGAATATCCACGTGGGCTTTGGCCATGATGGTGGATGAATCGAGGAAGTAATCTGGCAACTGCTCTTCTGGCTTGTCGCTAAACGGCATGGCGTTTGGGTTCACCAGTTCACGGTATGCCAGCAACTCGTAGCTGAATACATCGACTTTCTCTTTAGACTTTTTGCCTTCACGAATGACGTTACGCGCATAGTGGTGGGCAAAGCTCGGCTCGATGCCGTTGCTGGCGTTGTTCGCCAAGCTCAGTGAAATCGTGCCGGTTGGCGCGATGGAGCTATGGTGCGTGAAACGTACACCTTTGGTCGCGATCTGGTTACGCAGGCCTTCCGGGAACTGCTGCATGTAGCGGCTGTATTTACCCAGCAATACTTTACCCGCCAGTTTCTGGCCGACCTTGATGCCATCCGCAGCCATTTCTGGGCGTACGCGCAGCATATCGGCAGTGACTTCAAACTTCTCATCCATGATCGGTGCCGGGCCTTTTTCTTCAGCCAGTTGCACGCCGACTTCCCAGCCCACTTCGGCCATGATGCGGGTGACTTCTTCAGTGAATTTCACGGAATCTTCTTCACCGTATTTCATTTTCAGCATGGTGAGTGTTGAGCCCAGGCCCAGGTAACCCATACCGTGACGGCGTTTACGGGCGATTTCCTGGCGCTGCTGCTCTAATGGCAAGCCGTTGATCTCCACCACGTTATCCAGCATGCGGGTGAACACGCCAACGACTTCGCGGTATTCATCCCAGTCAAAATGTGCGTCATTAGTGAATGGCTGGCGCACGAACTTGGTCAGGTTGACGGAGCCCAGCAGGCAGGCGCCGTAAGGTGGCAATGGCTGCTCGCCACAAGGGTTGGTCGCGCGGATGTTTTCGCAGAACCAGTTATTGTTCATCTCGTTGACGCGGTCGATCAGGATAAACCCTGGCTCAGCAAAGTCGTAGGTGGAAGACATGATGACATCCCACAGACGGCGCGCCTTGATGGTCTTGTAAATGCGGCAAGCCACTTTACCGGCTTCTGGGCCTTCGGTTTTGGTGAGGTATTTGCCTTTGATGGGCCAGTCACGCCACACCACTTGTGATTCGTCATTCACATTCAGGCCATCAATAATGGCTTCTTTTTCGGTGACAGGGAAAGCCAGGCGCCATTCGGCATCGGCTTTCACCGCTTCCATAAATTCTTTGGTGATCAGGCAGCTCAGGTTGAACTGGCGCAAACGGCCGTTTTCACGCTTGGCCTTGATAAAGTCAGTGACGTCTGGATGCGAAATATCAAAGGTCGCCATTTGTGCGCCACGACGACCACCGGCTGAAGACACGGTGAAACACATTTTGTCGTAGATATCCATAAAAGACAGCGGGCCGGAAGTATAGGCACCGGCACCTGCGACAAACGCGCCTTTTGGACGCAGCGTGGAGAACTCGTAACCGATACCACAACCGGCTTTGAGGGTCAGGCCCGCTTCGTGCACTTTGCCCAGAATATCGTCCATGCTGTCTTCGACTACGCCAGATACGGTGCAGTTAATGGTAGAAGTGGCAGGTTTGTGCTCTTGCGCACCGGCGTTGGAGGTAATGCGGCCTGCCGGAATCGCGCCACGGCGCAACGCCCACAGGAATTTTTCGTGCCATTCGTGCTTTTTCTCTTCGGTGATTTCAACATCGGCCAGCGCACGTGCCACGCGGCTGTAAGAATCGTCCATGTCTTTATCCACATGCTCACCGGATTTGGTTTTGAGACGGTATTTTTTATCCCAGATATCAAGTGAGACAGGCTGCACCGGAATCTCGGCTGCGACCTCTTCTGAATGGACTTTCTTTTGTTCAACTGCTTTCAGCATTGAGTTCTCCCACCTTTGGTGTTTCTTATTCATTGATAGCGCATTGCAAACCAGAATAACCCCTGTGGTTTACAACGCGTTGGCACGTAGATCGGCTTAAAACCTGGCGTTGCGCCGCTAATTTTGCTGCACGCGACAGATTGCGTTGCACCACCGATCAAACACAACATCTTGTGTTGGTGGCGATAATTTATGCCTATATTTTGTTGACGTCAATGCTTTTTTTGCGCCTTTTTTTGGTGCGTATGGCTTGCATTTTCGCAATGACTTTTAGTACAAGGGCTCAGGCATAGGTGAGTCATCACTCTCGCGTTTTGCATGCATTTGATTGGTGCACTTCAGCGTGGTATTTGCACAAATATGCGAGAATAGCGCCATGCCAAAATTCGTGTATACCTTACTGATGACACTCGTGGCCTTGCTGCTGCCGCTCAAGCTGTTCTGGCGCGGCCTCAAGCAGCCAGAGTACCGTCAGCACGTGGGTGAGCGCTATGGCTTTTACAGCCAACAAGTACATGCGCCAGTGATCTGGGTGCATTGTGTTTCAGTCGGTGAAACACGCGCCACGCAGCCGCTGATCCAGGCATTGCTGGCTGCATATCCGCAACACCAGGTACTGATCACGCACGGCACACCGACCGGCCGCGACACCAGCAGCCAGCTATTCAAGCAGGAAATCGCCCATGGCCGTGTGCTGCAAGCTTATTTGCCGGTGGATACGCCTGGCGCCAGTCAACGCTTCCTGGCGCACTTCAAGCCTGTATTAGGTTTGTTAATGGAAACCGAGTTATGGTTCCACCTGATCAATCAATCCATAAAATCAAACATCCCCATGGCCTTGCTCAGCGCCCGCCTCTCGGCCAAATCTGCTGCGGGTTACGCCAAGCTTGGTAGCCTGACGCGGCAAGGTCTGCAACAACTGGCGCTGGTCGCCGCGCAAACTGCGGCCGATGCCGAGCGCCTTCAAGTACTGGGGGCAAACCACCCCATGATCTGCGGTAACCTTAAATTTGATGTCACTCCGCCAGAGGACAGTACTGCCAAAGGGAAAGCCCTGCGCCAACTACTGGGTGAGAACCGCACAGTATGTATGGCCGCCAGCACACGCGAAGGCGAAGAGTCATTGATCCTGGATGCGGTACAAGGCACCTGTGTACTCACACTATTGGTGCCCCGCCATCCGCAACGCTTTGCCGAAGTGGAATCGTTACTGAAATCACGCGGCCTGCACTATGTGCTGCGCACAGAACTCACGCAGCCTGTAAGCGACGATGTGCAAGTCGTGCTCGGCAACAGCATGGGCGAGATGTATACCTATTATGCGGCGAGTGATTTCGCGGTAATGGGTGGTAGCCTGCAACCGCTGGGCGGGCAAAACCTGATTGAAGCGGCGGCCATGGGTGTACCGACGATATTAGGGCCAAATATGTTTAATTTTACGCAGGTGGCGCAAGCGGCCGTGCTTGCGGATGCGGCTGTGCAATTAAAAGAGGTGAGTGAGCTGCATGGCATGATTGCAACCTTGGCAGCGGATAAGGTAAAAGTAGCGACGATGTCACTGGCAGCGAAGGGGTTTACGTTGCAGCATAGAGGGACAACGGAGAGATTGATGGCGGCGATAGCGCCTTTATTAAAACGGTAATTCTCCACGTTGAAAGTGGCTTGCGAATATAGAAATATCGCCGAACAAGGTCACATCTAATTTCGCCTCTTGGCGAGTTACTTTCTGTTGCTTGCCCCACAGAAAGTAACCAAAGAAGACGGCACCCAGCCATCACGGCCTTGCGGCTCCCTTGCGTTGCTCAACAAAGTAAGCGGTCACGAAACTCGCCCTAACAG
>DATMSK010000157.1:0-12706 GCA_035565395.1 Methylophilus sp.
GGTACATGGCATCCATGTCATGTGTATGCTACGCCGGCGATGCCGGACTGGCAATACACAAAAAACAGTGTCCATCAAGGCTTCAGGCGAAATATTTTTAGCGCGCAGTTTTTAATCACCCCCATTTTAAATCGTCAAATCATAGGGTTACAGCACTCACCCACAACACAACCCAAAAGTTATCCACAAAAAATGTGGACAGCGCATCTACTCCTATCCCTTACGCTTTCCGCTGCCACAGCGGGCGTTGCATCCCTTGCGCCAGCATGACCCCGCCTAATGCCAGACTGGTGCCAACCACAAAGTAAGTATCTACCGTCGCCTGCAGCCAAATAGCAGAAAGCATGGCGGTCAGGACAGGGAGCAGATTCATAAACAAACTGCATCGTGCCGGGCCTATCAATAGCACGCCCTTAATCCAGAAATAAGGCAACAGTACCGATGCCAGCACGCCGGCATACAGAATGAGCGGCAATGTATGCGCATTCACGTTGATGGCTGGCCGGGTAAACAACAAAGCGACCCCCATACAAAGACAAACACACAGGGCCTGCATGAAAGTCGATTGCCAGGCAGACAGTGGGAATGCCCATTTACGAATCAAAACACTATAAAGCGCGTACACCAGAGAAGCCATCAGCATCAATACATCTCCTTGCGGCGCGCCCTCTTGCACCAGGGACATTGGTTGACCATGGCTAATCAGGATGGTAATTCCGAGCAAGGCAGTCAATCCGCCCGAAATCATGCCCACACTGATGGCCTCCCCTAACAGGCCCGCACTCACCAGCATGGTCAGCAAAGGATTTAAAGCCGTCATCACGGCCATATGATTCGCCGTGGTCGTCAACGCTGCCTGATATGACAAACACTGATAAAAAGCCATGCTCAAAAAACCTAATACTGCCAGCTTGGGCAAGGATTGAATGATGACAGCCCGGTTGCGCCAGATGGAAGGCAACAGGAATAATGCCATTACAATCAAAGCGACCAGCAAACGGCAAAATGTCATCGCAATTGGGTGAATCAAACCGGCAGCTAACTTGGAAACCAAAACATTCCCGGACCACATCATGATGGCCAGCAAGGGAAAAGTAACACTCTTCATCGTCAGATTCCTGTGTCGTTGAAAAAAGACATGGTAAAGTGCAAGGCAACTACTATCTTTAGACAAACAGCCAACTTTTATCTAAAAATGGACCAAACAATGCCCTTGCATGATCAGCACAAACCCTACGAACTGGCGACCATGCCAGTCACGGGCATGCGTGCCGATTACGCCAATGGCTGGATCATCCCGCCACACAGCCATCGCCGGGCGCAATTGCTATATGCCATTCGAGGGGTGATGGCCATAGATGCGGATCATGGCCGCTGGATTGTGCCGCCTACGCGCGGCGTATGGATCAAACAAGGTGAATTACATTCGGTGCGCATGCATGGGGATGTCAGTATGCATACGCTGTTTATTGATACAGATGCGGCGGCTGGATTGCCCACCAGCACCTGTGTGCTGGATATCCAGCCACTGATGAAGGCATTGATTGTAGAAATTGTCCAAGCCGGTCTAAGTTATGTCGCTGACTCCCGCGAAGCGAGGATTGCACAGTTGATCCTGGATGAAATCCGGTTATATCCAGCCTTGCCTTTTCACTTGCCCTGGCCCAGCTCACCCAGGCTCAAACAGCTCTGTGAGCAGATGACGCAACAGCTGGAGGATGCCAAACCCTCACAAAAATGGGCACTACAGCTCGGCATCAGCGACAAGTCATTTCATCGGCATTTCAAACAGGAGACAGGCATTACCTTTGGCCAATGGCGGGAACAGGCGCGTATGCTCAAAGCCCTGGAAGCAGTCGCTCAAGGAGACAAATTACTCCATGTCGCCCTGTCGGTTGGCTACCAGAGTCAAAGCGCTTTTTCGGCCGTGTTTAAAAAGCATTTTGGCCTCAGCCCATCGGCCTACTATCAAAACCTGCCTGTGAAATAAGGGACCATACCGATACTAGCCTCGGCTATGTAATGCGGAAATTTCCTGGATATCGAGGTCGCGTTCCATCAGGTGCAGGAGCTCATCATGAATCTGCCCGCTACGATGCAGTTTAAGCAGCTCTTCGCGGCCAGCGGCCACTGCCGCCAGTACCACGTTGAAATGTGCTTTGCGGATATCATCAGGCAGACTATCTTCATGCTTGTGTTTGTCTGACAGGCTTTGCCGGTAACTGTATTGCTCCAGCAAACGCGGGTGCATCAATGCACCATGTTCGTTATAGGCCAGTTTGTTCACCACGCTATATTGCGCTTGCTCAATCCGCGCCCATACTTGCGGCTCATTCAGGTAAATGCGCTCATGCGTGGTCGCTTTCAGTTTAAATGCCCTGATCACGTGTCCAATCGTCGTCCCCTGTACCACCACTGTCACCAGGATCACAGCGAATGCACACAACAGCATCAAGTCGCGCCCCGGCACCTGGGCGGGCACCGCCAGTGCCGCTGCCAGCGTAACCACCCCGCGCATACCGGCCCAGCTTTTGACAAAGGACTCGCCCCACGCGCTATGCCCATGCGTACCATGCGGCTTGCGGATGAGCCTGGCCAAACCATCGATCATAAAAATCCAGACAAAGCGTGACACGATCACCACCGCAAGCACCAGCAACACCTCCAGCCCATACGCACCCAGTGATTTGTCGGCATGGGCGATACGCTCCCATACGCCACGCAAGGACAGGCCGATAAAGATAAACACCAGCGATTCAAAAACAAAAATCATGATTTCCCAAAATGCGACTCCGCGGCGGCGCGCAGTGGCAGACATGATTTCATGCTGATGCCAGCCCAGCATCATGCCGTAAGTCACTGTGGCGATCACACCTGAGACGCCGACATGCTCGCCTACCACATAACATATCCATCCTGGCAAGGCTGAGGCCAGCACCATGAGTTCGGTGCCGTGCAGGTAGCGCAGGGTTTTAAAAACCAGGTAACCCATAGCCGCCCCTAACAACAGTCCGCCGACACTCAGCCAGGCAAATGTTTCGAGCGCACCACCTAAAGAAAATACGCCCGTCAGCAAGGCGACAATGGAAAACTTGTACAGCACCAGGCCAGTTGCGTCATTGAGCAGGCTCTCCCCTTCGAGCAATACCAGCAGCTTGCGTGGCAATGCCACGCGTTGCAGCACCGCCTTGGCGGCAATCGCATCCGGCGGCGACACAATCGCCCCCAAGGCAAAACAGGCTGCCCACGGCAGGCCGGGGTTGAACGTATGCAAGGCCAGCCCCACCGCCAGTGTGGTGAACAGCACAGCGCCAATCGCCAGCAGTAAAATACTGCCCAGGTGACGCCTGAATTCATGCCAAACGGTGAAATAGGCGCCCGCCATCAGCAAGGGCGGCAAAAAAACCTCCATCACGAGTGCTGGATCGATTTCAAAAGCGGGTAACTCCGGCACCAAGGCGATCAGCGCCCCGCCAGCCAGTTGCGCGACTGCAGGTGGCCAGCGCAACCGGTTGGCCAAGACCTCCAGTGCAATGATGGCCACCAGAAAAAACAGGATCAAATTGAAATAAAACGAATTACTCATGATGGATGAAGAGGAGCGGCGCCCCATTAAACCAGATTAAACAATGCCCTGTGGACACGTAAGCAGCCATAATCTAACACAGGCAGCTTGCGCCAAGCTTGCTTTAACAATGTTTGATACACACCGATACGAGAGGCATAAAACCAGACTTGCCACGCTGGCACCAAACTGGAACTTGCCAGCCAGCCAGTGTTCATAACTGTTATGCCCTGTATTAAACACCTCACTACAGCCACGGCCAGCTCCAAGTTGGAGTAAGATGACGGTAGTCAGGTGCGGGATAAAGGAGTCAACATGTTTAAACTGAAAAAATGGTTATGGACACAATGGCAGAAACTGCGCGGGGCAGATCGTGCCTACGCTAAGTACCTGGCACATTTCCAGCATTACCAGGCCCAAGTGGTGAATAGCGAATTACAGCAGTCTTTGAACATCCAGCCCATGAGCAAAGAGGCCTTCCTGCAAGCCTGGCAAAAACAAGGCCTCAGCAGCGGAGG
This sequence comes from Methylophilus sp., assembly GCA_035565395.1. Lineage (GTDB taxonomy): Bacteria > Pseudomonadota > Gammaproteobacteria > Burkholderiales > Methylophilaceae > Methylophilus. The sequence continues at coordinate 4,084 of DATMSK010000157.1, forward strand.
AAAATCCTGTGGTTGCAAGACCAAGACTGGATGCTGCGGCTAGGATAATGTCATGGAAATGATGCGCACCCATTCTGGCAAACTACGCGCAATTGGCTATGATGCAGGCAAACGAACTTTGCGCGTGACATTAGAAGACGGCAACACACTCGAATATACCAATGTGGGCGAAAGCCTGTGGCGTGACTTCAAAAACGCTGGGGCTCAATGGAGCTACTATCGTGACAACATTGAAGACACCTTTAGTTGCCTACGCGTGAGCCACCAAGCTGCCACGTCTTCCTCCTCAGTCCCGGCCCGCAATCCCCTGGATGATTTATTTAAATGAAGATGCATGGAAATACCCATTAATGTCCGGCTTGCAAGCGCTCGGCCGCTTGCGCTGATGTTTGTTTACCTTGTTGCCACCACAGCAACAGGGCCAGCACCGCAAAACCTGTCAGCAGGGTAAAACTCAACGCATAGCCATAACGCTGTGCAACCCAACCCGCAATTGCAGGGCTCAAGGCGGCACCCAGCCCCTGAATAGTCAGCACAAAGCCGAGGCCGACATTAAAATGCCCGCTCCCCTGCAACATCTTGGCCACCAGCCCAGGCAAGGCCACACCCAGCAACCCTGCGCCCACGCCATCCAGTAATTGCACAGGCACCACCGCCCAGGGCGAATTCCAGCTTGAAGCGATTACACCGCGTAGCGGCAATGCAAGCAGGGCGAGCTTGACTAGGCGTTCGTAGCTAAATTGCTCGGCATACCGCCCGGCCAGTAAGGCCATAGGGATCATGACACACTGTGCAATCATCACCGTCAGGGCAGTAAACAGGCTAGCATTGACCAAACCCTGCGCAACCATGGCTTGCCCAAGTAAAGGCAGCATGGCGGCATTTGCCAGATGAAACAGCATCATAATGGAGGCCAGCATTAACAGGGGGCGGGACTGTAGCAAAGCAGCCCACACGGCATGGCCAGAATCACTCACCGCGGCATGTGCCGCCAGTCCACGTGCCGCGTGGTAATCAATTTCTTTCGGGCGGATACGGCGTATGCACATCAGCGCCAGCACCGCCATGACCGCCAACAGGACAAAGACAGCAGACAGGCCCCAGAAATAGCCCAACACCCCAGCCACGGAGACTGACACCAGACTGCCGGCATGGCTCCAGGCCTCATTCTGGCCGAGTTGCCTGGGTAAATATTTTGCCCCAACCAATCCAAGGCTGATACTGGCAATTGCCGGCCCTATCATGGCGCGTACCACGCCGGTCGCGGCTTGTGACAAGGCAATGGCCACAAAAGAATGCCACAGCAACAGCACCAGGCACCCCATCACCATCAGGATGGCGCACACAGACAACCACAGGCGCTTGGCATGGGTACGGTCCATCAGCGCACCAGCCGGGATGCCGGCCAACATGGTGGCCAAACCACCTATCGTCATGACATAGCCGATATCATCAGCCTGCCAGGATTGTGCCAATAAATACACCCCGAGAAAGGCACCCAGCCCATCGCGCACATCGGCCATGAAAAAATTCATGACTGCCAGCCATTGTCGGGAATCCGTTGATAATTTGCAGCCTTGCATGCGCCTCTCCTTACATGGGTGCTTTAAAGATAAAAAAAGCGCCCAATGCAATCAAGGCAAAGCCCAGTAGATGACTGGAGGTGAGATGTTCGCCTAGCGCATATACGGAAAACACCGCAAACACGCTGAGCGAAATCACTTCCTGCATGGTTTTAAGGGCAGCCACCGAATACACCGTATGACCGATACGATTGGCTGGGACGGCGAAACAATATTCGAGCAGCGCAATCAGCCAGCTCACCACAATCACCACGTACAGCGGCTTACCCGTGAACTTGAGGTGACCATACCAGGCGATCGTCATAAAAATATTAGAGACCAGTAGCAACACTATGGGGGCGAATTTTGCAGTCATGCTGAATCCTATCGGGAGAAATAAGCAGGTTTGACCTGGGGTGATAAGGGCAACAACATTGCCCATGCCAACTCAAATGCCAGGTCATGCCCAATGGTTAATTTTTGGCCTAGCACTGACTGGCCGCAGTGTTTACCGCCTGGCATGCCGGTGCGTACATGGGCTGCATTGTGGCGGCAGAACTCCCCATACGCATGGCCTCTAAAGAAAAACCACTGGCAGTTTTTGAGCCTAAGCCTGCCACCACAAGATGCATGCCGGGATGTAATGGCGTATTCAGGCTTTCCGGGGGGAAACGAACAATACTCTGGTTATCCAGGATGACGCCTTCCATCTCACCACGAGGGCCATTTAAGACGAGCTCTACCCGGCCTTCTACTTGCAATGGCTGCAATGTCTGTGCACGCAAATGTGGGGGCAACAATGGCAGGCCAGGGGTTGGCGGCTGATCCACCACAACATTGCCAGTGGTCACATTGATAATGGCATCAGCTTTCACCATTGCTGGCATTCCAGCTGGCATGACCTGTCCCATACGCACTCCTGGTTCAGCATGCCCCAGAATGCGTACATGCTGGCCTGGTTGCACCGCAGCCAGCAATGCCAGAGCGCGGTGCGGTGGGAATTTGACAATCACATCATTGACCAGGCGCAACCCGACGGCTTCGCCATACGGATTAAACAGGATGCTTTTGACATCAGCTTCTGCCACGGCCGGTAATGCCGCCGTGGCTTGCATGTCTAATGGTTGGATGGCTGCAGCTGGCACCCGTGCCCCAGAAACAGCGGGCAGAGACGTCGAAGATTCAGGTATGGGTGGCGGAAGCGGGGGTAAGGCAAATACGTCAAAGGCAAGACTGAAAGTAGTGACGCAAATAGCGGTGCCCCACCAGCGAGTAGCGCTTGAAAAAGGGATAGAAATTAACATGAGATGCTCCTTGTCAGTGATGAACCTGATTCATCTTTGCAAGGGGCATGCCAAATAAAAAATTTTTTAATATCAACAAGTTAAAAAAATTTAACCTGTCAAACCGTCCGTTCTGGTGACAGTCTTCTGTCCGCAAGGCGGACAGGTAGGCAGACTTAACTCAAACCGTGCTCATCGAGTTTGCGGTAGAGCTGCTGACGCGACAACCCGAGTTTCCGCGCCGCCTCACTACGATTATCTCCACTCTCCCTGAGTGCATTCATGATCATTTCGCGTTCGAGCTGCTGTAATGCCTCAGCCAAGGTGCCGCCAGGAGGCGGTGACCCGCCATTCAACCCTGAAGCTTGGGGACGAGGGGTAAATGAAATATGTTCAGCCTCTACCCACTCGTGATGACTCATAATCACTGCACGGGCGATCGTATTGCGTAACTCCCGGATATTACCGGGCCAATCATGCTGAACGAGCTTTTTTAAGGCTTCAGCCGTCAGTCGCTTGGCGCGACCACGCGCTTCGCTAGCGAGGAAATGTTGTGCCAGCATAAGCAGATCTTCGCCACGCTCCCGCAGCGGTGGCAATGAGATCGGCATCACCTGTAGCCGGTACCATAAATCTTCACGAAATTGCCCGCTACGGACAGCAGCGGGCAGGTCTCTGTGTGTCGCGGCGATGATACGCGCATCTAGCGAAAGGACTGTTTGCGCGCCCACAGGGCTAAACTCGCGCGCCTCCAATACCCGCAAAATCTTGGCTTGCAACGCCGGCGGCATGTCGCCAATCTCATCGAGAAACAGGGTGCCTCCTTCGGCTTGGCGCAAATAACCTTTGCGATCGGCAACCGCACCGGTAAATGCGCCTTTTATATGCCCAAACAACTCGCTTTCCATCAAGTCGGGAGGAATCGCCGCGCAATTGACGGCGACAAAAGGGCCATGGGCTCGCTGGCTGTTACGATGCAGGGCACGTGCCACTTCTTCTTTGCCAGTGCCGGTCTCGCCCAGGATCAGGACGCTTGCCTCCGTGCCCGCCGCCAGACCGATTTGCTTGAACACTTGCCGCATGCATTCACTATTCCCAATCAAGCGTTCTGTGCTCTCCTCTTCCTGGGGTGGAGCATGGCTAGCCGCCAAGGTGCCCGTCCGTTCAGGCAATGCTCGCTGCAAGGTTTCCATCAGCAATTGACGCGAAACCGGCTTGGTTAAATGGTCAAAGGCGCCTAAACGCATGGCTTCTATCGTGTTGCTGCCACTCGCATAGGCTGTCAACATGATGCAGGGCACGCCCCTGATCGCCTGCGCCTGGCGTAAAAAAGACAGGCCATCTTCGCCCGTGAGTTTGAGATCGGTGATAACCAGGTCTACAGGCTCAGACCGCAAGTATTGCAGGCCAGCCTGCACATGGCACGCTTCGAGTACATGATGTCCCAGATCGGCCAGCATTTCAGACAGGCTGCTTCTAAACGCCAGATCGTCGTCAATAATCAGGAGGTATGCCATGGTAACTCAATCTCAAAACAGGCACCTGCAGGTGTATCAGCCAACCACAACTCGCCCCCATGCGCCTGGACAATCTCACGTGCAAGGGCGAGTCCCAAGCCGGTACCGCCGCTACGTGCCGTACTAAACGGTTCAAATACATGGCTGCGCAAATGTTCAGGCACGCCACTGCCACTGTCTGCCACCCACAATCGCAATTGCTGAGCGGGTGTATACCCAAGCCCTAACTCAATACTTCCGCCAGCCGGCACATGTGCCAAGGCATTCAGGATCAGGTTATCCATGACCTGCGCCATTTTTTCAGGATCCAGCAAGGCCTGTGTTCGGGCATGCTCAACCACCTCGTCATCTACCGTCAATATCCAGGCTGCCTGTTGCGCGACCATGGCTTCTTGATGGAGACTGGCGATCCCGGACAACCAGGCACGTAAATCCAACACCTGCTTATCAAGCTGAAGCGGATGAGTAAGCGCTAACAAACTGGATATCAGGCGTTCGAGACGGGAGGTTTGCGATAATACGGCCTCAAAAGCACTTTGACTGCGTTGCTGATAACGCTCGGGCGAGGCGGCCATGGCATTCTCGACCTTCATGCGCATGGTGGCCAAGGGATTACGGATTTCATGTGCCAGCCCTGCAGATACGCGGCCAAGGGTTGCCATACGCTCGGATTGTGCAAGCTGTTGTACCAAGGTCGTCACCTGTCGTTGCCAGCGTCCCAACATCCATGCCAGCCAGGCGCCAGACATCACCACCAGCCCAATCAGCAAAGCGAGCGCTAAACTTAAGTGGTTCAGCACATCCGCCTGAATCAGTAATATCCTTTTCATCACCCAGGCCACGGGCGCGTCCTGCATCTTATCCAGAGGGCAAGCCGCAAAGACAATAGCCTCCCTTAACCCAGGCCGTACTTCCACAATCAGTTGATGGCGATGGCTGGCCAATTCAGCCATATTTGTGATCTTTTCAAGCTCGGCACTGGGCGGATCTCGCTTAACCCCAGTGCCATCATACGTTGGAAAAGCATAGGCAAACACGCCTTTGCCTGCTTGCCAGAAACCGCCTTCACTCCCAGCCTCTTCGCGCAAGGCCAAATCTATGATGGCCTGCCAACCCTCTGCATTGACGCGCTCAGTAGTGGCTGGCAGGAGTTTGGCCTGCAGTGCCCCATGTTGCATGACCTGGCAACTGGTTGCGGCATGGAAGCGGGCCTGCTCGATTTGTGCGGTGGCACCCTGGCGGCTTAATTCGAATAACAACCAGACCAGGATGGAGGAGACCGCTGCGATCACAGACCACAGCGCGATCAAGTCGCGACGCAAAGTATTGATGGGTGTATGCATAAGCGCTATTTAAATCATGAAAATAGGCATCTGCCATGGCGAGGTAAGCTCATACCTGCAAGGTAGCATAACACCACCAGCGCTTCAATCCAGCGCCCTTGGTAGGCATTATCGCCGATACGACGCTTGTCATTGCACCTACACGTCTATGTATCGGAGGCCTGCAAGTAAGCGCCATCCAGATAAGATTTAAAATACCGCGTGGCACACAACCCAAGAGAGGTGTGATGCTTGGCAGGGGACAGCCAATCCACCAGGAACGCCATACGCTTTTGCCCCAGGCCTTGCAGGTAACGTTCCAGCGACAATAGATTCTGGTTAATGTCATCAGCAGGCAGGCCTGCTTCAATCAGGCGACGCCCGGAGCGCAAGTCATATACATTCCCCGGCTGCTTAGTCTCAGCCACTGGCATGGTTTTACTCATCCGCGGTGGCGGGCCTAACCGGGCCACCCTTGGCAGGCTCTCCAATACATCACCGGCAATCCAGTCATATATCACCTGCCGCTCATAGGCTGTAAACACACCAAACATAGGGGCTTTATCTGCCGCAATTACTTGCCAGAAACGGCTTTGCTCAGGGTCATGGTGGCGTTTAATCCAGCCGGTTTTTTGCATCACATACAGCAACCTGGCCACCTGGTCAGGATCCGCCAACCACGCATTAATGGTTTTACCCTCAATCAGGCAGCGATTAGCGTGCATATACTGCCCAATATCAGCCTTGTCTTTCAGGATACGGATCACTTCACCGAGCAAATCAAAGTGCTTGATAATATCCAGTGTACCCAGCCCCGCATCATTTAATTTCACGCCAGCCATGACCCGCGCCATGTAGTTGCGAGTCGAGCCAAAGGTGGGCATCGCTTCAGTGACAGCATCCACCGCTGCACGCGCATGCCCGCTGTGGGCATTATCAATGGTGGTGTGCAGCGTAAAATAATACGGATCAATATTCAGCTCTTTCAGCTCATAAGCCGTAATCAGCAAATGTAGGGGCAATTGCTCATAGCCCAGGTTAAAGCCAATCACTTCCGGGATATGGTTCTCGGTATTGGCGGCCAATGCCAACTGAACTGCACCTTGCGTAAAGAACTGGTCATCCAGGTGTTTCCAATCTTCGCACTCATGGACTTTAAGCAGCCTGCGGTAAATAGAGACATGGTTCATTGCCTCAACCCCATTCCCCAGCTCTTCCAGGTAGATCTTCAGCAATGAGGCAAACCGTGAATCATGCCAATGCCGGGTGATGCCATACAGCCAGGCACCATCGACCATTTTGGTCGGCGCCACCGTGCGCAGAAAATACAATGCGTGCGCTTTGCTGCTAAAGTACCAGCGACCTGCCCCTTCTTTCCTCGCCGCAAGGTAATCCTGGAACTGGCGGCCAACAGCTTGATGGTGATCTTGCAGCCAGTCATCCAGTTGCTCTGGATGCATAGGCATATTGCTTGAGTGTTGGCTGGTTTCCTTGAGATGGGCAGCGAGGAAGCCCGCACTATCTGCCCTGCCTTTGCTAAAACCAGAGGGGGCAAGCAGTGAAAAATACATATCCCTCGCTGACCAGTGATTCACCGCTTTCGGGCTTTTTCCGATTTGATTGCTGATGAGTGACATCTCTTCTGCCTCCGATGATTAACTTGCAGAGTTAATTGCTAGTAGAAAGCAGATAAGTTACGCAGATGTGATCAAAATCCCTATCAGACGATGCAGGAGCATGCTGTAGGAATGCGCTTATAAGAGAAAACGCTGGCTTCTGCTAAGCTGGTAGACACCGTTTCGCTGGAGGTTTCTTCTGTGAAAAAGTCTGTAAAGACCTTATTTCAACCACATATTGATGACGCATTGGTCAGTGTGTTGGATGCCTTGCAGGCCCGCAATTACCGTTTTGTCACGGTCACGCCCGTCACGCACCATCTGGTCAACCAGCGTCCGGAAAATGCCTGGTCTCATTCTTTACAGGACATTTTTGGCTGGAATCGCCCATTTATGGCCAGCACGCTGGATGCGGAGTTATTTGAGCTGATGCAAGCTGCCAATATTGCACGCCCACTGGCCCAGGGCTGGCAGTCACTCTTACGTGTATCCAGTCTCAATAACACCCTGTTCGCGCACTCCGCTTTTCCCACTGACGCCGAGGACGCCGTCTTTTTTGGCCCGGACACTTACCGTTTCATACGCGCCATGGATCACGCCTTGCCAGGCCTGCAACATCCCATCCAGCGCTGTGTGGATATCGGCACCGGACCAGGGACTGCCGCCATTTTACTGGCCGACAGATTCCCTGAGGCCGAGGTGTGGGGCGTGGATATCAACCCCAAGGCACTCAACCTGGCCGCCAGTAATGCCAAGGCGAAAGGCATCAGCAATGTCCATTTCGAGTACAGCAACCTGCTCAACGATATTGCGGGTAATTTTGACCTGATTGTGGCTAACCCGCCTTACCTGGTCGACCCGTTTGAACGTGCATACCGCCATGGCAATGGGCCATTAGGTGCACAACTTGCGCTTGATATCGTCGACACCGCGCTGGCACGGCTGACCCCAGGTGGGACCTTGATGTTGTATACCGGGGTCGCCATGCTGGATGGGCAAGACCCATTTCTTGATGCGGTCGAAGAAAAAATCAACAAGGCAGGGGCAAGCTACCAATATTCCGAAATTGACCCTGACATTTTCAGCGAAGAGCTGTTGAACACTGCCTATATTGAAGCGGACAGGATAGCCGCGGTATGGCTACAAGTGACTCGACCGATGTGATGGACAACCCTTGCTGACAGCAAGCTGACAACTGCCATATTTGCTGCACATGCAGCATAAACATCACGGTAGTATGCAATCACCTGCTGCCGCATCACCTGACTGGACAACTGTATGACCAACAATGACCGTCTTGTGTATCAACATTTTGGACTAGGT
>DATMSK010000158.1:0-11861 GCA_035565395.1 Methylophilus sp.
TGAAAGGCCGTGAATGGCTGGCCCGCTGCGGGGCTTGCGGTTAAGGCTAACCAAGACTTTCCATGAGGCGATTTTCAATCTACTTGAAGGTCCGCTTGTTCAGCGTTGTCGTTTCAACTCCTCATGGAATATTTCGATTTATTTGCCTGCCATAAAGGCCTGTAGCCATTGCAAGGTGAGCGCCACACCAAATCCGTTCACCTCGCTGGCCACTGCGCCCAGGCCTTCCTTGTGCGCATAGGAAGATAAGTCTACATGGCACCAGTCCACCTCGCCTTCAATAAACTTGCCTAGAAAACGTGCCGCCAGGATATGGTCGGCATCGCTATCCAGGGTGCATTGCTTGATATCGGCAATCTTGCTCTCTAATTCACTGTCATAATCGTCGGCATACGGGAAAGGCACCACGCGCTCACCACTGAGCGCCCCCGCTTCTATCATTTGTTGTGCTAATGGCTCACGATTAGCCACAATCCCGCTCATACGCGAACCTAAGGCGGTTTGCATACTGCCAGTCAATGTCGCGTAATCAATCATCACTTCCGGTCTTTCACGGCTGGCCAGTGTCAGCGTATCCGCCAGCACCATACGTCCTTCAGCATCGGTGTGGACAATTTCTATCGTCATGCCATTGAGGGCGGTAATCACATCATTTTGCTTATAAGCATTAGGGCCAATATGGTTTTGCGCCAGCGCCAGCCAGCAATCAACGTTAATCGCCAACTGCTGTGCGCTAATCGCCTGCAACACGCCAATAGCCACCGCGCTACCATTCATGTCCTGATGCATGCCTTGCATATATTTGGACGACTTTAAATTGTGGCCGCCAGTATCAAAGCAAATCCCCTTACCCACCAGCGCCAGCGTTTTCTGTGCTTGCGGGTGACGGTAGGAGAGTTTGACGATGGCGGCATCTTGCGGATCTGAGCCCTGTGCCACGGCCACAAAAGCCCCTGCACCCAAGTGCTTCAGCGCCTCCGTGTCCCATTCGGTATATTGCCAGCCTTTTTCGTGTGCCATGGTTTGCAGGCATTGGCGATACAGCGCAGGCGTCAGCATATTGGGTGGCGTCATGGTCAATGCACGGCAGACAGTATTGCCCGCAACCAAGGCCGTGACTTCATTTGTCCAATCAAGGTCTTTAACCCCAAACAGACCGATTTCACGCAATTTTGGCCCGGGTGGTTTTTGTTTTAATACCGGCAATGCTTGTGCATTCACCAAGGTGACATAGGCGGCCAATCGGGCAAATAATGACGCCTGCTTTTTTGAATAGACCGCCAGCGCAATACGCTCCGGATGCTCCGACAGAAGTGGTTTAACAGCCGCGCGCAATAAGGTATTCATTGTGAATGTGGATGCTTTTGCCTCAAGCTGGCACACGCTGATCAAAGTTCCTTCCGCCATTTCCAGGGTCACAGGCTTTTGCTTTAAATCCTCAGTCGTCAGGCCTGCACGTTGTAATTTGCTGGTGAGTACCTCGTAAAATGGCAATGACGACAATAACGCCTCTTCAAACACGACCAAAACATGCTTGGAAAATGCTGATAGCAAAGTTGAATTGACTTCTGAATTTTGTGACCACTCGATGCGCATATCGTTAAAAAACACTCTTATATAAAACATTAAATAAACGTAGCAAATACCTGAACTTAGGCAAGGATTATTCAAGCAAAACTTGACCAAAAGCGCCAAAAAAGAGACACTTACAGTTGATAGCTAGGTTGCTGGGACTCATCAATAATATTCAGCAACGTGATACCATAAAAGCAGTGTCCAATTTCGGAATCCCTTCTTGGTAATCAATACTTTCTCAGCGCTAGGCATGGCTCAGTGCTTGATGCTAAGTGCTAGATTATACGCATAGCGACTTAAAACTCGGAGAATCCTCACGCATGGCAACGCATTCGCAAGCACACCTCAATGAAACTGACGCACAAGAAACGCAAGAATGGCTAGAAGCCCTCAGTGCCGTCATTGAGAATGAAGGGCCAGAACGTGCCCACTTCCTGCTGGAAGCAATGATTGATCAGGCCCGCCGTTCCGGCGGCCATTTGCCTTATAAGGCAACGACCGCTTACGTTAATACCATCCCCACGCATTTGCAGGCCAAACTGCAAGGCGACCCCGAGATGGAACGCCGCATTCGTGCCCTGATTCGCTGGAATGCAATCATGACCGTATTACGTGCCAACGAAAAATCACCAGGGATTGGTGGCCACATCGCCAGCTTCCAATCTGCTGCAACGTTGTACGATGTCGGCTTCAACCACTTTTTCCGCGCAGCCAACGAAAGCTTTGGTGGTGACTGTATCTACTTCCAGGGCCACTCCTCTCCAGGCGTGTACGCGCGCGCCTTCCTCGAAGGCCGCATTACTGAAGAACAAATGGACAACTTCCGCCAGGAAACGGGCGGCAATGGTTTGTCCAGCTACCCTCACCCATGGCTGATGCCGGACTTCTGGCAGTTTCCAACCGTATCCATGGGTCTGGGCCCATTGGCAGGGATTTACCAGGCACGCTTCCTGAAATACCTGCACAACCGTGGCATTGCCGATACGGCTGACCGCAAAGTATGGGTATTCTGCGGTGACGGCGAGATGGACGAGCCGGAATCACAAGGTGCGATATCACTGGCTGCGCGTGAAGGTTTAGATAACCTGATTTTTGTCATTAACTGTAACCTGCAGCGCCTGGATGGCCCGGTACGCGGCAATGGCAAGATTATCCAGGAACTCGAATCCAACTTCCGCGGTGCTGGCTGGAACGCGATCAAGGTTATCTGGGGCTCCTATTGGGATCCATTGCTGGCCATGGATAAAGACGGCCTGCTGCGCAAACGCATGGAAGAATGTGTGGACGGCGAATACCAGAACTTCAAGCAAAAAGGTGGCGCCTACACACGCGAGCACTTCTTTGGCAAATATCCTGAGCTGCGTGAAATGGTGGCAGCCATGTCTGATGCAGACATCTGGCGCCTGAACCGTGGCGGCCACGATCCACACAAGGTGTTTGCGGCATACCAGTCTGCAGTGAATCACAAAGGTCAACCAACCGTTATTTTGGCTAAGACCGTTAAAGGCTACGGCATGGGTGAAGCGGGTGAAGGCCAGAACACGACGCACCAGCAAAAAAGCATGGACATTGCGTCACTGAAGGCTTTCCGTGACCGTTTTGACCTGCCACTGACTGACGAACAAGTTGAGAACCTGTCTTACTACCGCCCGGCTGAAGACAGCCCGGAAATCAAGTACATGATGGCACGCCGCGCTGCGCTGGGTGGCTTTGTGCCGGCTCGCCGCCGTAAAGGTAACGAGCTGACCGTACCGGAGTTGTCCGCATTTGAAAACATGCTGGGCGCGACGGGTGAGCGTGAAATCTCCACCACTATGGCATTCGTGCGTATCCTGTCTACGCTGGTACGTGACAAGCAAGTCGGTAAATATGTGGTGCCTATCGTGCCAGACGAAGCCCGTACTTTCGGCATGGAAGGCATGTTCCGTCAATTGGGCATTTACTCATCCGTTGGCCAGTTATATGAGCCTCAAGACTCTGACCAGGTGATGTTCTACAAGGAATCACAAAGCGGCCAGATCCTTGAAGAAGGCATTAACGAAGCCGGTTCTTTTGCCAGCTGGCTGGCAGCTGCGACGTCCTACAGCGTCACCGGCACGCAGATGATTCCGTTCTACATCTATTACTCCATGTTCGGTTTCCAGCGTATCGGTGACTTTGCCTGGGCCGCTGGTGATAGCCGCGCACGTGGTTTCCTGTTGGGTGCCACCGCAGGCCGTACTACCTTGAATGGTGAAGGCTTGCAACATGAAGATGGTCATAGCCACCTTATGTCAGCCACCATTCCTAACTGTATTTCCTATGACCCGACCTTTGCTTACGAGCTGGCTGTGATCATCCAGGAAGGCATGCGCCGCATGGTGCAGAACCAGGAAGATGTGTACTACTACATCACCCTGATGAACGAAAACTATACCCACCCTGCGATGCCAGAAGGCAGTGCCGAAGGCATCCTCAAAGGTATGTATAGCTTCAGCAAGTCCAAGGCCAAAGGCCCTAAAGTACAACTGATGGGTTCAGGCGTGATTCTGCGTGAAGTGATTGCTGCGGCTGAATTGCTGGAAAAAGACTGGGGCGTGTCTGCCGACGTATGGAGCGTGACCAGCTTTACCGAATTGCGCCGTGATGGTATTGATGCCGAGCGCCATAACTTGCTGAACCCGGAAGCCAAGCCAAAACTGAGCTACGTTGCACAAGCGCTGGCAAAAGCGGAAGGCCCAGTGATTGCTTCTACTGACTATATGCGTTCGTTTGCAGACCAGATTCACAACTATGTGCCTAATCGTTTTGTCGCACTGGGTACTGATGGTTATGGCCGTTCTGACTCACGTGAAGCGCTGCGCAGCTTCTTTGAAGTGGACCGCTACTACGTGGTACTGGCCGCACTCAAAGCCTTGGCGGATGACGGCAAGCTACCAGCAAGCAAAGCGACCGAAGCGATCAAAAAATACAATATAGACATTACTCGTGCCAACCCGGCCACGATCTAAGTCACGACATAAGGAAAGTACAAAACATGTCTATCAAAGAAGTACTGGTGCCGGATATCGGCAACTTTGACAGCGTCGATGTGATTGAAGTCCTGGTCAGCGTGGGTGATACCGTTGCCAAGGAAGACTCACTGATTACCGTGGAATCGGACAAAGCCTCCATGGATATTCCCTCTTCACTGTCTGGTGTAGTGAAGGAAATCCACATTAAAGTCGGTGACAAAACCAAACAAGGGGCACTGATTCTGACCCTGGACACCGCAGGTGAAGCAGCGCCAGCTGAAAAAGTCGCACCGCAACCAACGGCAACGCCTGTCGTTGCCACGGTAACAGTAGATGAGGCTAAAGTAGCGATTCCTGAGCCTACACGCCCGGTTGCAGAAGTACCGCAGGTGATTCAGCCACAAGCAACACCCAACCCAGTCGCAGCCAGCACGGTTGCCAGCGATGGAAAACTGGCACACGCCAGCCCTTCCGTACGCAAATTTGCGCGTGAGTTAGGCGTGAACCTGTCACTGGTCAAAGCCAGCGGCCCGAAAAACCGCATCCTGCAATCTGACGTGCAAGCTTACGTCAAAGGTGAACTGTCCAAGCCACGTTCTGAAAACATGGGCGTGGGTACAGGCCTGAGCACCTTGCCGATGCCGGTCATCGATTTCAGCCAGTTTGGTACTATCGAAACCAAACCGTTGTCACGTATCAAAAAACTGTCTGGTGCCAACCTGCACCGCAACTGGGTCACGGCCCCACACGTCACACAGTTTGACGAAGCAGACATTACCGATCTGGAAGACTTCCGTAAGTCTATGCTGGCCGAAGCAGAAAAACGCGGTGTGAAACTGACCTTGCTGGCTTTCCTGATGAAAGCGGTGGTCAACGCGCTACGCACCTACCCCAACTTCAATGCCTCGCTTTCGCCAGAAGGTGATAGCCTGATTATGAAGCAGTACTACAATATCGGCTTCGCCTGCGATACGCCAGATGGCTTGGTCGTGCCTGTGGTTCGTGATGTAAACCAGAAAGATGTGATGGATATCGCCCGTGACTTGGCCGATCTGTCTGCCAAGGCCCGTGAGCGCAAGTTAAAGGTTGAAGAAATGCAAGGCGGTTGCTTTACTATTTCCAGCCTGGGTGGGATTGGTGGCACGATGTTCACGCCAATTATCAATTGTCCTGAAGTGGCCATCCTGGGTGTTTCCCGTGCAGCCATGCAGCCAGTCTACAATAAAGACTCCGGCGGCTTTGACCCTCGCCTGATCATGCCTCTGTCATTGTCCTACGATCACCGTGTGATTGATGGGGCTGATGGTGCTAGATTCACCAGTCACCTGCGCGTGATGCTGAGCGATGTGAGACGTTTACTGCTCTAAGCTAGTCACAACAAGTCAAAGGGCGCTTTTAGCGCCCTTTGTTTTTTAAACTAGCTGATTTTGCTGCATAAAGTCACCTGTGACGATTATCGCCTTATTCACCAATGACCATTGATACAAGTAAATCCAGACTGGTTTCAATATCACACCATCCATAACCAGCACCTGTGTTTGCACACGCTGGTATTCCGCAGGCTGCTCATCCAGCGCTCCGCATTCTTCATAATCATCCAGTATAGCCAGCGTACCTCGCGCATCATGCAAGCGGTACACCTCTCCATACACACGATCACCTGGATTGTCAGAAGCAATCACACCGGGATAATAACTGATCTGGTACATCTGCCCTTGAAACCAGCCGCCTGCGACAAACACGGCATGGTTGGCAAGATAAGTAGCCATGTCATTGGTATTGCCTTGACGCAGGGTGCCATAAACAAATAACAAATCAGACATACTGGCTAAAACAATACGAGCTGTGGATGACTGGATGATTGCCGCCAGGCATCCGGCACTTTAAACAAATCCGTACGGAAACCGAGCCGCTCTCCCGACATACCTAATTTCTGGCAACTCAGTTTAAAACGGGTCGACAGCAGATCAGCAAAAACGCCTTCACCCCGCATGCGTTGCCCGAAACCGCTTTGATAGCTTTTACCACCGCGGCTTTGCCTGACGATGCTCATGACATGATTGGCCTTGAGGGGGAAAGACTGCTGCAGCCATTGCTCGAACAAATCGCTTAACTCATGTGGCAGACACAAAAAGACATAACCCGCTTTACGGGCACCGGCCTGGTGTGCTTTTTCCAAAATCTGTTCCATATCGCAATCGGTGAGCGCCGGGATCACAGGCGCCACCATCACCCCGGTAGGAATACCCGCCTCGCTGAGTTTACGCAATGTTTCAAACCTGCGCTCAGGTGCAGCAGCCCGAGGCTCCAGCCGACGTGCGACTTGCCTGTCCAGCGTCGTAATGCTGACATAAATACTGGCCAGACGTTTGGCTGCCATAGGGGCAATCAGGTCGATATCACGCTCGACCAGCGAAGACTTGGTGACCAGGCTGAATGGATGATTGGCCTCGCTTAACACCTGAATAATTTGCCGGGTCAATTGATATTCACGTTCAATCGGCTGGTAACCATCCGTATTCATGCCCAGTGCAATCGGTTTGCACTGATATTTGGGATGCGCCAGCTCTTTTTTCAGGAGCGCCACGGCATCCGCTTTCATTAACAGCCGCGATTCAAAATCCAGCCCGGGAGACATCCCCAGATACGCGTGCGTAGGTCGTGCATAACAGTAAATGCAGCCATGTTCGCACCCGCGGTAAGGATTCAGGGTGCGGTCAAAAGGCAGATCCGGCGATTGAATATAGTTGATGACCGATCTGGAGACATCCAGCATGACTTCCGTACGTAATGGGGGAGCCTCTTCATCGAGGCCTCCCCAACCATCATCGAGCGACTCGCGGGTGTGTGGGTCAAAGCGGCTGACCAGATTGCTGCTGGCCGCACGCCCTTTGTAAATAAGAGGTTTTTCATTCATAAAACTCATTCCTGAAAAAAGGCCTCTGACAAAATGCTATTCGTTGTTGTTTTTACCCTGCCAAAACCTTGAGTTGCATATAGTAAGTGCCATCATCAGCGTTTTTCTGAAATCCACTGGCAAGCCAGCGCGCTCCAGTAAGGCAGTGACTGTAAAGCCAGCATGGAGACCCATAACTGCGCATCCAGATTGCTAAAGCCGCGCGAGTAGATCATGGCCACGGCACAAAGAAGCAGGGAAATCAGAATCGTCAGCTCCTCTTTGATGGGCGCGATGAGTTGCCAGCTGCTGAGTTTTGCCTTGGTTTTATTCGTGACGACAAAGACACCGGCCTTGTGTGTCAAGCCACTGATAATCCCCCTGGCAATTGCATGCGATAAGCCCAGGCTAGCTAGCGACGCGCCAAAGATATCCATCCAGCTACAATGCATGGTCTTGCGGTATAGCACTGGTCCCAAGATGGCTTTGATCGCCAGGAAACACAGAATAGGCACAATCATGACCACCACTGGCAAACTGAAATACTTTGGGAATGCCAGCATGGCAATTGTCCAGCCAATAGAGCCAATGGTGAATAGCAGTTGCAAGGCCTCGCCAAACCAGCCAAACCAGCCAGTTAAAAAGTGGTAGCGCTGGCTGAAGTTGAGCGATGACTTGCCCAATAGTTTTGGCATATGGTGTTTGAGAATTTGCATGGCGCCAAACGCCCAGCGGTTACGCTGCGACTTAAGCGCCTTGAAGTTGGCTGGCGTCAGGCCACGGCCAAAAGTCTCATCAATGTAGCGCAACTCCATATTGTTCTCAAGTAAACGCAGGCCTAGTTCGGTATCCTCACAAATACACCACTCTGACCACCCACCAAAGCCTTTTAAAGACTCTGCACGAATAAGAGTCATGGTGCCGTGCTGGATCAGGGCATTACGCTCATGGCGGTGGTGCATCCCGATTCGGAAAAAGCCTTCAAACTCCCAGTTACACATGCGGTGGAAGAAGCTATGTTCCCATTCACGGTGTGCCTGCGGCGCCTGCACCACGGCCACCTGGGATTCCAGGAAGTGCGGCACGAGGTCAGACAACCAGTCTGGTGTGACTACATAATCAGCATCCACTACCCCCACGACTTGCGCATCAGGATGTGTTTTATCCAGGGCAAAATTCAGCGCTCCGGCTTTAAAGCCAGGCCAGGAAGGTAAATGATAGAAATGGAAGTTATCCGGCATATTGGCCATGTAAGCCTCTAGCGGTTTCCATTTGGCTTCATCCTTGGTGTTGTTATCCACCACGATCACTTCATAGCGGGTGTAGTTCAAGTTACGTAAACTGTCGATGGTGGCAATCACCATTTCCGGCGGCTCGTTATAGCAAGCCAGGTGGATAGAAACAAACAGTTCCTGGTCTGCAGGCAATGGCTGCGCGCGCTTGAATAGACGTCGCCAGTAAGGCTTGAACATGACCTCGCTAAACTCTGCCGCATAAATCATCAACACCATGGAGGTGAGTGCAATGCCTAAAATCAGCCCGACCAGTACAACAAAGTCGCGTAGCGTGTAGTAGTAATCTCCTGGCAGGTTCCAGGCGATGGTGAGCGTGGTAATACAGGCCTGGAACAAGACCGCCATCGACAATACGCCACCTATGCCCCAATGCTTGAAGCGCCAGGCGATCAACATCAGCGGAATAAAAGCCAATGCGGTGGACCAGGTCGCCTTGGCAATCCAGCGGGTATTAGGCGGCACAGCGCCCTGTAAGGAATACTTCTGGTGACGGTCAGCGTTATACATCCCCCAATACGCCCCGGCCCACCCTTCCAGTGCGACCTTCCAGGGCTGGTCAAACGCTTCCATCAGGTAAAAATCCAGGTCCTCAATAGAGTTACGTGCCAAAAACTCCCGGATAAACCGCGCCTGGTTGACTTCGCTGGCCACAGAAGCGCCAATGGCTGGACCGCGGCTAGGCCAGCCGACTTCGGTAATCACGATTTTCTTGCGCGGATAAGCTTCCATCAACTGGTTGTAGCGCTCAATCGCATATTGCACCGCCTTTTCGACGGGCACGCCTTCATGGTATGGCAACAGGTGGACCGCAATATAGTCTACGTGTTTAACGAGTTCCGGATGCTTAATCCAGACATGCCATGGCTCGGCAGTGGATACCGGCACATTGCTATGCTCACGTACAAAATCCAGGTAACCGATTAATGCCTGTACTGGCAAGTCATTACGTAACAAGGCCTCGTTACCGACAATCACACGGTCAATATTGCTGTAGTTTTCCAGCTTTTCCAGCAGCGCCGACACTTCACGCGTATTTTTCATGTTGTCGGTGTCAATCCAGGCGCCGGCAATTACGTTCATATTGCGTCTTGCCGCGAGTGGGATCACCTCATTCTGATCCAATGAGGAGTACATACGGATATGACGCGTATGCTTATGCATCAAGTCCAGATCTTCTGCCAACTCTGCTGTACTCGGATGCTGCCCTTCGAGCGGGCTTTGATTGGCACGATAGCCGGTATACGCAAACCCGTTCACGGTAGGCTTGACATTGATGAGCGGCAAGGCACGATTGGTTAATGCCCACAGCCCAAAATGCAAGGCTGAAAACAGGATGGCAAATACCAGGCCAGGAATCAGTTTTTTAAACCAGGAAACGATCACTTCTCACTCTTTCCATCATTTGATGATGTGTTTATTTAAATCTTGTATTAACGGCTAAGTTGCAGGCTTCTGGCAGGCAGCACAAACAGGGCCAAGCCACATGCTCCACACCACCACCATGCCATGATATTGCCAGGCTCCATCATGGCCACGGCCACCGCCATATTGGAGGCCATGACGCCCATGACCGCACTCAACCAAAAACCGGCTTGATTGAAGGCCGCAGCAGATTGCTCAATTTTGGTCGAAGAAATCAGCGAAATGGTGATCAACACCAATGGCAGGCAAACCAGGATCAGTGGGAAATCGAGATAGCGGCCATTAATCGCCAGGCCCGCACTGGTCAATAAGAACGCCAGCGCAAGCAATCGTACCAAGGACTGTTCGATACAGCTGTACACCTTTAATCCCAGCCACTGCCGTAGCTGTAGCCACGCCAACGCCCAGCCTAGCACGACCAGCCCACCCAGCATGACATATTCGCCAGTATTGCGCGCAGCCATATGAACATAATCCACTTGCAAGTATGCGTGCAAGCCTGCGGCCAGCCCAGTCAAGGCAAGCAATACTTTATAGCGGGCTGACAGTTGTGTGTACTGCCCCCACGCCGCGCCAAGCACTGCCAGCACTAGTGCAACCAGATAAGGTTTAAAGCCATCAGAACGTTCGGCCATGCTGCCTTGCAAACTGAATTTGGGTTGCAAGCCTGTATCCAGCACCCCCCAGTAGCCACCTACCGTACCCTCCAGCTCGCGCTTCCATGGCTGGTCAACTGCTTCAATCACATTGTATTGCCAATGGTTTTGCTGGGCGGCATTTAAAAAACCGCGCATGTAGAGCGCCTGGTTGATGGCACTGGGTTTAGACCAGAAGCGCTGGCGCCCTTGTGATGGCCAACCGGTTTCGCCAATCAGGATTGGCTTTTTAAACACGGTGCCCAGATGCCCCATGACGGAAGCCGTATGCGCAACCGCCTGCTCAATCGCAACCGGTTTGTCTTCCCAGTAAGGCAGGATATGCACAGTGACGAAATCTACATCCTGTTCCAATGTCGGATGCTTGAGCCAAAACTCCCAGACATCCGCATAGGTAATGGGTGCTTTGGTATTGGCTTTGGCCCATTGCAGGTACTCATGCATCTTGGGCTCGGACTGCTCGCCACGCAACAACACCTCATTGCCGACCACCAGGCCACGCACAGTATCAGGGTATTGGTTTGCCTGCTGCACAGCAAGTTGCAATTCCTTCCTGTTCAGGTCATCAACCCAGCCGATCCAGACTCCCAGAATCACCGTCATGCCCAACTTTTGCGCGGCCTTGGGAACATAATCCAGGCCTTGTGAAACTGAATACGTGCGTACGCACTTTGTGACTTTGGATAATGCCTGCAAGTCCTGCTCGATCTGCACCGGGTCGACAAAACTGTCTTTCACTGTGGGGTTCATGCCCGGCTTGTAATACGGGGCATACGAAACACATTGCAATGGCAATGCGTCCGTAGCGGCATCAATCAATACTTGTGGCTGTTGCAGACGCCATACATAGTAGAGAGAGCCGATCAGAAACAAGGTCAGCCAGACCACTGGTGAAACTCGAGATAACAAACGCTGCAATATGATCACCCTGAACGGAATTGCTAAAAAATAGCGGTTATTCTCTCATAAATAGCACTGCCATGCGTCTTACACATATAGATGACATGGCACAAATATTCCAAAA
>DATMSK010000159.1:0-5555 GCA_035565395.1 Methylophilus sp.
CATGATGGGAGCTGTTTATTTTATCTTCAGAACCTGAGCGACTAGCCCTAATGGGCTATTTCTACAATGTCACAAAACAGCCATAATCCGTTTCAAGTAATACTTTAATCATATCTCTCGGGGAAAATTATGTTGAAAAAACTCTTAATCGCAGCTTCATTGCTGGTAAGTACGTCTGCTTTTGCAACAAGTACAACAATCACGTTCAGTGGTACCGACTTATCTGGCTCTAGCGACGCAAGAACAGCTAAAATCAGTATTAGCTCAGCTGTGGATTTCGATTTAACAGGGATTCTCGATCCAAGCTTCAGATTTCTGCAAAGCAACAATTCTGGTTTGTATCAAGGCCTGACTCTGATCAGCGACGCAAACAGCACATATACGTACGCACCAGTGATCTTGCCACTCAGTGATTTTGATCTGACCAGATATACATTTAGCGTGTCTAATTTGGCTGCAGGTAATTACACATTACAATTTAACCTGATTGGTGGTGGCAACTACGCAGGCAGTTATACCATTAACCCAATCACTACAGCGGTACCAGAACCAGAGACTTACGGCATGATGTTTGCTGGCTTAGCCTTGATGGGTGTGATTGCATTCCGCCGTCAGAAAAACAGCTAATCAGCGATCTATTAAGCTGCAATAAAAAAGCCTCACATTGTTGAGGCTTTTTTATTTTGACGATGCTGAAGTTAACCAGCAAACACTTTCCGCACCATGTCTAAATCTTCCGCAGTATCAACCCCACTGGCAGGCGCATGTGCCGTCACGGTGACTGCAATTTGATAACCGTGATATAACGCGCGCAACTGCTCCAGGCTCTCAATCTTTTCTAACTCAGTGACTGGCAAACTGGCGTAATACTTTAAAAAGCCTACACGGTAAGCATAAATACCAATGTGCCGGTGGGTGACGATATGCTGGCGATATTCAGCATCCCGTGGGAAAGGAATCGCCGCACGACTGAAATACAAGGCTTGCTGTTTGGCATTCAAAACAACCTTGACCACATTTGGATTCTCAAATGCTTCAGGCGTATGCAGTGGATGACACGCAGTCGACATGACCGCTTGCGGGTCATTTGCCAAGGTTTGTGCGACTTCATTAATCAATACTGGATCAATCAGCGGCTCATCGCCCTGCACGTTCACCACAATCATCTCGTCCGGCCAATGCATAATTTTAACCACTTCGGCAATGCGATCTGTGCCGGAAAGGTGGTCAGCACGCGTCATAACGGTAGCAATATCGTGTGCCTGTGCTGCCTGCATGACAGCTTCATGGTCAGTCGCAATCACGACTTCACTCGCCTGGCTTTGTGCTGCCTGCTCAGCCACGCGAATCACCATGGGTTTACCAGCAATATCCAGCAAAGGCTTGCCTGGCAAACGTGTGCTCGCAAAACGGGCAGGAATGACAACCTTAAACATGTTTATTCGCTATATTCATGCTCATCCAGGCGGCGCGCTTCATCTTCCAGCATCACCGGGATACCATCGCGTACTGGATAAGCCAGGCGTGCAGCTTTTGAGACCAGCTCTTGCTTTTGCTTATCGTACACCAGCGGTCCTTTGGTCACTGGGCATACCAGAATTTCCAATAGTTTAGGATTCATTTTCTACTTCCTTTGTCTTTGCTTTGTGGCACGGATTGCATCAAGGCGCTCGGTGATGTCAACGATCAGTGATTGCTTGTGACCCACAGCCTCAAGCTCGGCGCTGACGGGTAAAAACCAAGCTCGCGATAATCCAAGATACTGACATTTTACGGCATCTTTCTCCGTCATCAGTACGGTTTTACCATGCAGCGACTCAAAATCCGTTTGCGTATAAGCATAATGATCAGCCAGTGCGCGTTGCTCACATTGCAATCCCATAGTTTCCAACACTTCAAAAAAACGCTGTGGATGCCCAATCCCTGCCATGGCCACCAGGGATTGCTCACGTAATGCTTCAGTAGAGATTTCACTCTCAAAATCATTCACAGCCGTCCAGGTGCCGCTACGTAATTTAAGTTGATAGGTCCTGGCAAGCGCAAGCGCTACAGGTAACTGGCCACTTTCTATAACGATATCCACCTGCTGTAACCGGCCAAGTGGCTCACGTAATGGTCCGGCAGGTAACAATCTGCCATTCCCCAATCCTAATGGCCGCTGTACTACAGCGATTTCGATATCACGCTGCAAGGCATAATGTTGCAGGCCATCATCGCAGATTACCACATTGACCTGGGGATGGGCTTTGATCAAGGCTAACCCGCCGACTACACGAGAAGCGTCCACCCACACAGGGCAACCGCTGCGTCTGGCAATCAATACCGGTTCATCGCCACACAGCTCTGGCGGACTATTAGACGTGACTTCACCTGTGTGCTGACCTCCATAGCCCCTGCTCAAAATACCGGGAGTGTAGCCTGCGGCTTTTAATTGCTGTGCCAGGTAAATGACCATCGGCGTTTTACCCACGCCGCCTACGGAAAGATTACCCACCACGATCACAGGCACAGGCAAGTCCTGGCTGGAGAAAAGACCTGCCTTGTAACACCAGCGTCTCGCTGTTGCCAACAAGGCAAACAACCAGGATAACGGTAACAACAGGCATTGTGCCCAGCCTGTCATTTGCCACTGTCGTTCAAACCACTGCCGCAACATCAGTCATCTTGAAACTGTTTATGGTACAGCCGGCTGTAATATCCATTCTCGGCCAGCAAAGTCTGGTGTGAACCGGTTTCTATGATCTTGCCATGATCCATGACAAAAATCCTGTCGGCATTTTCAACCGTACTCAACCGGTGTGCAATCACAATCGTCGTGCGGTCACGCATCAGGCGGTCCAGTGCCATCTGCACATGCAATTCTGATTCGCTATCCAGTGCAGAAGTTGCCTCGTCAAGCAGCAACACAGGTGCATTTTTTAAAATGGCACGTGCAATCGCGATACGCTGGCGCTGACCGCCGGACAAGCGCACACCGCGGTCGCCAATTTCACTTTGCAGGCCTTCTGGCATCTGCTGGATAAACTCCCAGGCATTGGCCGCCTTGGCGGCCTCAATCACTTCCTGTTCACTGGCGTCACGTAACGCACCATAGGCAATATTGTTGAAAATCGTATCATTGAACAATACGATATCCTGGCTGACCAATGAGAACTGCGCGCGCAGGTTATCCAACTGGTACTCCCGGACATCGTGATCATCCAGGAGGACGCTGCCCTGCTGCGACTCATAAAAACGCGGCAACAGGTTCACCAGTGTGGTTTTACCACTGCCAGAACGGCCGACGAGGGCAACTTTTTCGCCCGCGTGTATCTCAAAACTCAGGGCAGACAAAGCATCTTTTTTTGCTTGGGGATAACGCACGGTGACTTGGTCAAACTTTAACTTTCCTTGTACACGTGCAATTTGATAACTGCCCTGATCCACCTCATTCTCAATATCCAGCACATCAAACACACTCTGCGCAGCAGCCAGCCCGATCTGCAAATCTTCGTTGGCTGAGGTAATGTGCTTAATTGGCGCAATCAGCATCATCAACGCGCCGACAAAGGCGGCAAACTCTCCCACAGTGAATTGTGACAGCGCATAAAACACCACCAGCCCCAATACCAGTGCAGACAAAATTTCAATCACAAAGCTGTTCAAACCGGAGATTCGTGCAGTCCGTAACTCTAATTGGCGGTTACGGCTCACAACGGCCCCAAAACGGTCGTTCTCAAAAGCCTGCGCACCAAAAATCTTGACGATGCGTTGCGCAGCAATCGCCTCTTCCGCCGTTTTGGTGATCTCCCCTACTGCTTGCTGCACTTTTTTTGCGTTGGCGCGCAGTTTGGGGGTGGTGCGGGCAAGATACAAACCCATCAGCGGAGCAACCATGGCAAAAATCAGTGTTAAACGCCAATCCAGGTAAAGCATATAACCAATAAGACCAATCACCGTCAGCACATCACGCAGTACGTTTAATGCGGAGCGGGTGACTACGGTAGAGAGGCGCTCAATGTCGTAGGTCATTTTAGAAACCAGCAGCCCATTAGAGTTGGCATCAAAAAAACTCACCGGCAACATCAATAATTTGGCAAATATCTGCTTACGCATCACCTCGACCACCTGCCGGGCGACTGTACGCAGGCTATACACAGAGAAAAACCCTGCCACCGCACGGATCGCCATCAGACCAAATAGCATCAATGGCAACACATAAGCTGCTTGCCCGGCAGACCGGGTAAAACCTTCATCAGTCACCTTTTTAATCAGGGCCAGGAAGAAAGTATTGCTGGACGCCAATATGGCGGTAGAAACCATGGATAAGGCAAATTGAAACTTATAGTGCCAAGCATAGGCAAATAACCGTTTATATAATAAAACGGGATTGCTGATAGGGACTGATTCGGAGGAAGACTTACGTGCCATGGCTTTTTCTCAGGCAGACTAAAAACAAACAGCCCGCCAAGGTTGACGGGCTTGTTGATGGGCGACTGTGATATGTAGCCCGTGATACATTAATGCGAATTTACCTGCGTCGCAAAAGTGATATGGGTGTAATTGGCCATACGCGCAGCTTCCATGATATTCACGACCGACTGGTGTGTCGCCTTGGCATCGGCATTAATAATAATCGTGGGCTCTTTGCCTGACGGGCCTTCTGCACCTGCTTGCGTCAGCGCCGCCGACAGGTCAGATACCACAGCACCATTCGCTTCTTTGCCATTAACAAGGTAACGGCCACTCGCATCCACTTCAACTGTAATATTCAATGGCTTTTCCTGTGGTGCGTTTGCATCCGCCGTGGGCAGGTTGATCTGCAATTCGCTGGTGCGTGAAAAAGTGGCACTGACAATAAGGAAAATGATAATGACCAGCAACACGTCGATCAACGGAATAAAGTTGATTTCCAGCTCTTCGTCACGGACACCACGTTTGAAATTCATGAGATTGCCTTTGTTTCCAATGTCCTGTTAAGCGGGTTATCCGCGATCACCGTGAATAATTTCAACCAACTTGATCGCCTGCTGCTCCATATCCACCAGGAAACCATCGACCTTGCTGCGGAAATAGCGGTAAGCAATCATGGAAGGAACTGCCACCACGATACCAGCCGCAGTGTTGTACAACGCGACGGAAATACCACGAGCAAATTGCGCCACGTCATGCCCACTGTTCGTAAAAGAACCAAACAGTTCAACCATACCAATCACCGTCCCCAATAAGCCCAATAAAGGAGCCACCGTGGCAATCGTGCCCAAGGTTGGCAGATATTGCTCCAGCTTGTGAGCCACGGCACGGCCGGTTTCCTCAATGGCCTCCTTGGTCACTTCTCGTGAGTTATTCATATTAGCCAAAGCACTGGCAAACACCTTACCCAGTAAAGAGTGTGCTTCGAGGCGGCTCAGGGTCTCGCGTGTCACCCCACCCTGCTTTAACCAGTTTTGTACTTCTGGGAGCAATTGATCAGGCGTCACTACCGAGGCTCTTAATGCCCAGAACCGTTCAACAATAATCGCCAAAGAAATCACGGAGGCAATAATCAGAGGCCAGATAGGCCAGCCGGCCGCTAA
>DATMSK010000160.1:0-5595 GCA_035565395.1 Methylophilus sp.
ATTTTTGGCCTGATATTCCATCCGCAGGACCTGATTTATCTGTCGTTCCTGCTAATCGTTTCAGCCTTGGCGCTGTTCCTGTTCACAGCAGTGGCGGGGCGCTTATGGTGTGGCTACACCTGTCCGCAAACGGTGTATACCGAAATCTATATGTGGATGGAACAGAAGATAGAAGGTGACCGTATTGCTCGGATGCGCCTAGATGACAACAAGTGGAATCTCAACAAAATCACCCGTAAGTCGCTCAAGCAGTTTGCCTGGATAGGATTTGGCCTGTGGACCGGTGTGACCTTTGTCGGATATTTCTCTCCCATTCGCGAACTGGTCCCCGCCATTTTTGAATGGCAACTAGGCGGTTGGGAAACCTTCTGGATCTGCTTCTATGGCTTTGCGACTTATGGTAACGCAGGCTATATGCGTGAGCAGGTCTGTAAATACATGTGCCCCTATGCACGTTTCCAAAGTGCCATGTTTGACGGCGATACCATGACGGTGACCTATGACGAGGCACGTGGTGAGCCGCGTGGCGCACGCTCCAAAAAAGCGGGCGAAAATGCCAATGGCTTAGGCAGTTGTATTGACTGTAGCATCTGTGTGCAGGTATGCCCGACTGGCATTGATATCCGTGATGGTCTGCAATATGAGTGTATCGGCTGCGGTGCCTGTATTGATGCCTGTGACGACGTCATGGATAAAATGGGTTATGCCAAGGGCTTGATCAAATATACGACGCAAAATGGCCTGGAAAACCGCTGGAGCCGCCAGCAAATATGGCGTCGCCTGCTGCGGCCACGTGTGCTAGTTTACACCGCTATTCTATCGGCTTTAACCATAGGCATGGTTGTCAGCCTGTATTTCAAACCTGACTTCAGGTTGGATGTGTTGCGTGACCGTGCCATGATGGCGCGCTATACCAATGAAGGTAAGATTGAAAATGTGTATAACCTCAAACTGGAAAACGATACAGAGTCCACGCGAGACTATACCCTGCAAGTCACTGGATTGGCCGAGATCGCCGTCCATATCTCAGATGATAATGGCCAGCCATTCAAAGCACTCAAACCTTTTGAAACCCGCAATGTGATCGTGGAGTTGCAAATCCCGGATGGCGTGACCAACGCCGGTTCGCACAAGATTTATTTTGAAATGACGGATGTCGAATCCAAAGATACGGTAAAAGAGAAGTCAGTGTTTATCGTGCCCAGTAATTAATGCACCAGGAATTTAACGGAGTCACAAACCATGAGTAATACGCAAGCAATGCCTAATCACGGAACATCTTTGAACGCTGACCAAAAATGGTACCGCAATCCGTTTGTATGGCTGATCATCGGCGGGCCTTTGCTTGTGGTTGTGGCTTCTTTTATCACCCTGTACCTGGCCATCAAACATCCGGATCCGGCCATCGATGATTATTACCGCAAGGGCATTGAAATCAATAAAACCCTGGATGCCCAGGGCTATGATACGCAAAGTGAGTCCATGGCACCTGCGGTTCAGGCACGTAACCATGCCCAAACGGGTTTAAGACCGGCCGAAGAATAAGCTTACACACTTTACGTGTCAGGCAAACATACGCACGCGGAATCCTTGCGTGCGTAACCCCTCTTCATAACGCCTCAACATAGCTTCCGTTGTGCGCAGGATGCAGCCTTGCGTGTCCTGCTGGCTGGGTCGTGCAATCCCGTAGAGCAAAACACCTTGAATATGCGCTTTTAGAGGGACTAATACCTGCAGGTATTCCGGCAATGATGGCGTAGTCACCGTTTTTTCACCCAGTGTCCTGCTCACGATGGCTGTCTGTACCCAGGTTGGACAAATGGAGCAACAGGTGTGCAAGCGCTGCATATGTAATCCCAGCGGCAAGTGGGAGGCATTGATGGCCTGCATCTCGGCATCATTGCCGGCATCCAGTTTAAACCATACTTCTCCACCCATCCCGCTTAATAGCTTGAGTGCATGTTGAACGTGCGCGTGTTGGCACTGGCTGCCATTGGTAATCAGCCTTACTGTCGCAGGGCGGTCATGCGACTGGCGTGCCTGCAAAAGATTGGCCACCATCAACAGCACTTCTACAAACTGCGGCGATGTCGTTGGTTCGCCATCACCTGCAAAAGCAATGTCTTGCACACTGTCTTGCATGGTGAGGGTTGGGCTCAAGTGGTGGCTCAACCAATCCAGGCAATCTGTGAGTTCTACCTGCAAGCGGCGGCTGTCGATGAGTGGTGAAGGACCGCGCTGCAAGCCAGGGATCTGGCAGTAAATGCAATGCCAGTTACAGCAGTGATTCGGGTGCAGGTTGATGCCGATAGAGAGGCCGTCGGCGCGGCGGGACCACACAGGATAGATATATTGCCAGCCACAGGTGGCTGCATAGGCGGTCAAGGCCGTAAATAGGGGAGAGGGCTCCATGCACTGAAACCGGTGGCCAGCAAAATCCGTGTTAGCAGGTGCTGGAATTAAAAATGGTTTTCAGCTTTTCGTGGTCGAGGATGCGGATATTTTTCTGCTTGACCTCAATAATGCCGTCTTCACTGAACTTGGAGAACGTACGGCTGACGGTTTCCAGTTTCATACCCAGATAGCTACCGATTTCCTCACGTGTCATGCGCAAAATCAATTCGCTCTTAGAGTAGCCACGGGCATGCAAGCGTTGTAATAAATTCAGCAGGAAAGCTGCCAGGCGTTCTTCCGCGCGCATATTGGCCAGTAACATCATCACGCCATTTTCACGCACAATTTCACGGCTCATGATTTTGTGTACATGGCGCTGCAGCATGGGGATTTCACGGGACAGGTCTTCGACATGGTTAAACGGCATCACACAGACCTCAGCGTCCTCAAGTGCAATCGCGTGGCAGTTGTGTTTGTCGCTGACAATCCCGTCCAGGCCCATGATTTCACCAGCCATCTGAAAACCCGTGACTTGCTCACGGCCATCTTCCGACACGACACAGGTTTTAAAGAAACCGGTGCGGATGGCATACAAGGTTGTAAATGGGTCGCCGCTACTATACAGGTGGCCGCCTTGTTTCACTTTCTTGCGGGTGGCAACCATCCCATCCAGCTGCTTCATTTCATCGGTGCTTAAACCGATGGGGAGGCACAGCTCACGCAGGTTGCAATTAGAACAAGCGACCTTGAAGCTGGATTCGGCTTGCATGGGAGGTGTCCTTGTCTGTCGTTGAACATGCGAAGGATTATACGCCTCTTCAGAGATGGTTTCATTGAACATGGTGATCTATCTTCCCTTTTATATTGCGTTGCATTATGCATGGGACGGCCTAGACAGCGTTTGATTTGCATCAAGAAGTCATCTATTGCTTTGTGGCAAAGTGGCATCCAATGATCCCGGGGCTGCTCGCCCCCACTGTGCTGACAGGAAAGAATTTGCTAGAAACCATGAAACAACCGTTGATGATTACCCAGGAGCATATCGAACGCTATGATGTTTCCGGGCCGCGTTATACCTCTTATCCGACGGCAGACCGCTTTGTTGAAGCTTTTGATGCGGCTGCCTATTACAAGTCGGCAGAGCAGCGCAACATCAGTAACTGGACGCAGCCACTGTCGGTGTATGTGCATATTCCGTTTTGTGCCTCACTATGTTTTTATTGCGCCTGCAATAAAATTGTCACCAAACGCTATGAGCAAAGCGCCATTTACCTCAATTACCTGCAACGTGAACTTGGCTTGCATCTTAACAAGATTGGAAAAGCACAGGCAGTGAATCAGCTGCATTTGGGCGGAGGCACACCGACTTTCCTCAATGATGAAGAGTTGTCCAGCCTCATGCAGATGCTGAAAACAGCTTTTGTATTCAGTGAGGAAGGCGAATACTCCATCGAAATTGACCCGCGGACCGTGAATCAGGTCCGTTTGCAACACTTGCGTGACCTCGGTTTTAACCGCCTGAGTTTTGGCGTGCAGGATTTCGATGCAGAAGTGCAGCAGGCCGTACACCGGGTACAGTCTTATACGCAAGTCGAAACCCTGATGCAACAGGCGCGGCAGATGGGCTACCAGTCTATCAATGCCGACCTGATTTATGGTTTGCCCAAGCAAACGCCAGCGACTTTCCGCGAAACCATCAGTAAAATTACTCAATTGCGTCCAGACCGCATTGCCTTGTATGGCTATGCGCACCTGCCTTCACGCTTTAAGCCACAACGCCGCATTTTGCAGGAGGACCTGCCGAATGCAGTCGATAAAATCCAGATGCTATCAGAAGCCATCCAGCAATTGATGCAGGCGGGTTATGTGTACATCGGGATGGATCACTTTGCCTTGCCGACTGATGCGCTGGCGATTGCCAAGCAGCAGGGCAGGTTGCACCGCAATTTCCAGGGCTACAGCACCATGGCCGACCAGGATATCCTGGCACTGGGTGTCTCTGCTATCGGCAAAATGGGCGCCACCTACAGCCAGAATGCCAAAACGCTGGAAGAGTATTACGACTTTCTTGATCAAGGGCAGTTGCCCATCGTACGCGGGCTGGCATTGAGCCGGGATGACCTGATCCGCCGTGCCGTGATCATGGCAATTATGTGCCATGGTGAACTCAGCTATGAATCTATTGATCTTTCCTATATGGTGAACTTCAGAGATTACTTTAAGTCAGAAATGCAACAACTTGTTGAAAAAGAAAAACAAGGCCTGGTGATTCTGGAAGATGACGGCCTCAAAGTCACCGAAATGGGTTGGTATTTTGTACGTGCGATAGCCATGGTGTTTGACCGCTATTTGCAGCACGATGCCAATCGTGCAAGGTTCTCCAAAATCCTTTAAACTGCCGGCATGTTAGCCAGCTTACTCCTGACGGCCTTCGTCATGGGGCTGGCAGGCGGCCCGCATTGTATTGCCATGTGTGGCGCAGCTTGCGGCGCCATGCAGTCCTCCTCTCAAACGACCAGCCAGTTTCGTTCCATCCCATTGCGAGTGGTTAAAACCATCCCCTGGAGCTTTTACCTGGGACGGATGCTCGGTTACGGCCTGTTGGGCGCGTTGGCAGCAGAAACCCTGCGCGGCCTGGCCTGGCTTTCTAACCAGAGTCATGTTTTTCAACCTTTATGGACCTTTTCCCATACCCTGATTTTTGCCTGGGGTGTGTTATTGCTGGTGACAGGTAAGCAACCGCAATGGGCGATAAAACGTGCGCAACAAGTCTGGGTCTGGATCAAGCAACGTACACAACATGACAGGGTAGGCTTCCTGGGCACTGGTATGGTCTGGGCGTTATTACCGTGTGGCTTGTTATATTCGGCCGTCATGCTGGCGTCTTTGCAATCACAGTGGTTGCAAGGTGCATTGGTCATGATGGCATTTGCGGCTGGCTCTGCCACTGTCTTGGCCATTGCGCCATTGGTATGGCGGTCTGGGCAAGGCGCGTTGCCAAACTGGATGCGTGAATCTACAGGCATGCGGCTCAGTGGTATTTTTCTCATCAGCTTAAGCCTGATTGCATTATGGATGGACCTCATGCATCACGATAAGTTATGGTGCCAAGTACTATGATTTATAAATGAAAAGTAATTAATTTATAAAACTTATTCTTTCATCCTTCCTTGCCCAAAATATCAATCTGATGTAGCTTAC
>DATMSK010000161.1:0-8095 GCA_035565395.1 Methylophilus sp.
GTGATAAAAATGAAAAGGTCTAATGACGCATGTCATCAGACCCGGTTAAGTCTATTCAAGGCCATAGGTGGCCATTTTTTTTCTCAGGGTGTTGCGGTTAATGCCCAGCATGTCTGCCGCTTTACTTTGATTGCCGCCTACCTTGTTGAGCACGTACTCCAGCATGGGCTTTTCTACGCAGCCGAGTACCATGTCGTAAATGGCATGTGGTGGTTGGCCGTCCAGGTGCGTGAAGTAATCATCCAGAGATTCGCGAACGGCGAGGCTGAGCTTGCTATCGTTTTGCATTATGCGGCCAACTCCTCGTCACTGCTTTCTTCGTTGTCGGCATAGACCAAGCGGTCATTTTTGGCACGTAGCTCGGCAAAAAAGTCATTAATGGCCTGTAATTGCAACTCTATAGTCTGAAGGGTATTCATGTTATGGCGGAAAGCGGCGGAGCCTGACAGTCCTTTGGTGTACCAGGAAATATGTTTACGCGCCACTCGCATGCCCGTGAGGTCGCCATAAAAAGCGTATAGATCATGCAGGTGCTCCAACATGACTTGATGGATTTCATCTACGGTTGGCGGCAGCATATGTTCGCCGGTTTTCAGGAAGTGTTCTGTTTCACGGAAAATCCATGGCCTGCCTTGCGCTGCGCGCCCTATCATCACGGCATCCGCCTTGGTGTAATCGAGTACGAATTTGGCTTTTTCCGGCGTGGTGATGTCGCCGTTGGCAATCAACGGAATGTTGATGGCTTGTTTAACTGCAGCAATCGTGTCGTATTCGGCGTCGCCATGATAAAGATCGTTACGGGTGCGGCCATGAATTGTCAACGCTTGTACGCCAATATCTTCGGCTATTCTGGCAATCTGGATGGCGTTTTTATTTTGTCTGTCCCAGCCGGTGCGGATTTTCAGAGTCACAGGAACGTTTACTGCGTTAACTACTGCCTTGAGAATTTGTGATACCAGCGGCTCATCGCGCAACAAGGCTGAGCCTGCCATCACATTACAGATCTTTTTGGCCGGACAGCCCATGTTGATGTCAATGATTTGTGCGCCATTCTCGACATTATGTCTGGCGGCTTCCGCCATCATGGCTGGTTCTGCGCCAGCAATCTGGACTGAAATTGGGCTGACTTCCCCTTCGTGATTGGCGCGGCGCTTGGTTTTTTCACTGCCGTAGAGTAATGAGTTGGACGTGACCATCTCGGACACGGCCAGTCCAGCCCCCATCTTTTTGCACAGCATGCGGAAAGGCCTGTCGGTCACGCCAGCCATAGGGGCGACGACCAAATTATTCTTGAGTTGGTGCGATCCGATTTGCATGATGTGGATAAGTCAGTGAAAAGACTGACTATTTTAACTGCAAAACGCGGATCAGGGAATCCGTAAAATGAATTATTGCTTATTTTTTACGCAGTTTGATGTGTGTATCTATGAGCTGTAAGGCGCGATTGCGGAAGAGTGTGCCCTCGGTGTCTTTGACCCACATATGCAGTAGGCCGGAGAAAAATAAATGCGTATCGAGTGCTAGCTCTGCTGCCGAGAGTTGGGTGCCTACCTGGCCAATTTCCTGGGCTTTGGCATAAGCCTGTTCCATTTTGTGTACGAGTCCGCTACAGTTACTTAAAATAGATTGAAGCACGTCGGCAAACTCATCGACATATTCACATTTGGTCATCATGACCTCATAGGTGGCACGCGTGGTTTGGTCGTCGTCGAGGATTTGTATCGTGCTTTCCAGATGTTTGCGGATGCGGCCAAGGGGATCTGGGCTAGGGTCATCTGTATTGCCGAGCAGCGTGTCATCCATACGGTCGATTAAAGGCAGGTAGACCTCTTCGCGCATGGCATGAAACAGTTCTGCCTTGTTTTGAAAGTGCCAGTAAACTGCGCCGCGGGTCACGCTGGCGTGTGAGGCAATTTGTTCCAGGCTGGTTCGGCTCACGCCTTTGAGGAGGAACATTTCGCGCGCCGCATCAATGATGCGCTGGCGGGTAATGGCGGCATCTTCTTTGGTTTTACGTACCATAAGTCTCTATCGCTCTTTCAGATTTCATTAAAGTTTCTTGTAGCTTGTGTATTTTACCGGTAGTGCCAGGTGGCTTTTTCGGCAAAATTTTTACAAACCCCATTTACATACATACATGTTTGTATATAATATACATCCAAGAATGTATGTAATCAAGTCTAATTTAAATTTTTTTGAGGATAACATGTTGATTTCACAGACTATCCAGCCTCGTCATACCTTGCTCGTACTTGCTTTGGGCGTCGTATTGAGTGCCTGCGGAAAATCATCCAATGAACAAAACCCAGCTGCGGCTGGCATGCCAGCGATGCCAGTGACCGTGCAGGCGGTGGCCGCGGAAACGGTGCCAATTCAGACTGAAGTGGTTGCGCAAACAGAAGGCGCCAAGCAGATTGAAGTCCGTCCGCGCGTGGGTGGCATTGTGCTCAAGCGCCTGTATCAGGAAGGTGAAACGGTGAAGGCTGGGCAGGATATGTTCCTCATTGATCCTGTGCCTTTCCAGTTGCAGGTTGATCAGGCGAAAGCATTGATTGCACAGCAAAAAGCCCGCATTGAACAAACTGCGCGCGAAGCGTTACGTTTGAAGGGGTTGCTGGATAGTAAATCCATTAGCCAGCGTGAATACGATAATGCCGTTTCAGATAGTTCAGTGGCGACCGCAACCATGTTGCAGTATCAGGCGCAACTGCGTGAAGCAGAGCTGAATTTGTCTTATACCCACGTCAAAGCGCCAGAAAGCGGTATTGGTGGTCGTTTTGTCTTGTCTGAAGGGGCATTGGCAAGTGCTAACACGACCTTGTTAAGTACCATTGTGCAAGTTTCCCCTATTTGGGTACGGTTCAGTTTGTCTGAGTCCGAGCTGCAGGCATTGGGCGGTCATTTACGTCCAGGCAAGGTACAGGATGTACGTTTGATCCTGGCGGATGAAAGCGAGTATCCGTTGTCAGGAAAAATCAACTTTTCTGCCAGCCAGATTGATCCAGCCTTGGGCACACAGCAATTGCGTGCCGAATTCCAAAACCCGGATAGCGCCCTGCTGCCAGGCCAGTTCGTACGTGTACGTTTAACGACCGGTCACCGTGATGGCGTGTTCCTGATCCCGCAAACGGCCGTGTTAACAGGCCAGCAAGGCAAGTTTGTATTTGTGGCGGATAAGGATAAGGAAGGTAAAACCGTAGCGGCCGTCAGACCCATTACTGTCGGTGGCTGGTTCGGCGAACGTTGGAGCGTGTTGAGTGGTTTGAAGGCAGGTGATGAAGTGATCACTGATAACCTGATCAAGGTACGTCCAGGCGCCCCGGTCGCGCCGCATGCACCAGATGCCGCCCCGGCTGGAGCACCTGGTCAGGACAAGCCCAAGTCTTAATACCTCTTTATTACGTTGATATTATGTTATTCACGGCCTGAGCGTCGTTTCAGGCCGATTTCAGGAAAAACGATATGACCCGATTTTTTATCACACGCCCGATTTTTGCCAGCGTGCTGTCTATCATCATCGTGTTGTCCGGTTTAGCGGCTGCATTCAAGCTGCCAATTGCGCAATATCCGCAAATTGCACCGCCAACCGTGATTATCACCGCCACTTATCCAGGTGCCAGTGCTGAAACACTGTCCAAAACCGTGGCTGCCCCGATTGAAGAGCAGCTCAGTGGTGTGGAAAACCTGCTGTACTTTAACTCAAGCTCAGACAGTAGTGGCACGCTGACAATCACAGCAACCTTTGATATCGGCACCAATGTTGACCAGGCGACTTTTAACGTCAGTAACCGCGTGAACATTGCGCTGCCGCGTTTGCCAGAGGATGTACGCCGAACTGGTGTTGTCGTGCAGAAACGTTCTAACGACATCCTGTTGGTCGTGATGCTGATTTCCAGCAAAAAAGAACATGACCGCTTGTTCCTGAGCAACTACGCGACCCTCAATGTCCTGGATGAGTTTAAACGCACCAAAGGTGTGGGTGATGTGACCATTTTTGGTGGCCAGGATTACTCCATGCGTATCTGGTTGCGTCCAGACCGTATGGCGCAGTTAGGGGTATCTACCTCTGACATTTCTGCGGCGATCAGTTCGCAGAACGCGCAATATGCAGCAGGTAAGATTGGCGCGGAACCAGCCCCGGCCAGCCAGCAATTGTCATTTACTGTGACTGCTAAAGGCCGGCTCATTGATCCGGAAGAGTTCGGCAATATCATCGTACGTGCGCAAGGCCCTAACGGTGTACTTCGCCTGAAAGATGTGGCGCGTATCGAGCTGGGTGCACAGAGCTATAACGTGGCATCTGCCTTGAATGGACAGCCAGGGGTGGCGTTGCCTATCTTCCTGCAAAGTGGCGCCAATGCACTGGAAACCGCTGAAGCCATTAAAGCAAAAGTGAATGAGTTGAAAGCCAAGTTCCCAGAGGGTATGGATTACAACATTCCTTACGATACCAGTGACTTTGTTAAAGCAACCATCAAAGAAGTGTTCCACACCTTTGGTGAGGCGCTGATTCTGGTGGTGCTGGTGGTGTTCCTGTTCCTGCAAAGCTGGCGTGCGACCTTGATCCCTATGATTGCGGTGCCGATTTCGATTATCGGTACGTTTGCCGGCTTGTATCTGTTTGGCTTCTCCATCAACCTGCTGACGCTGTTCGCCATGATTCTGGCGATTGGTATTGTGGTGGATGACGCGATCGTGGTGCTCGAGAACACCGAGCGACTGATGAAGGAAGAAAACCTGAATCCGCTGCATGCGGCGATTAAATCGATCGCTCAGGTACAGGCAGCGGTGGTGGCGATTGTGCTGGTATTGTGCGCGGTATTTGTACCGGTCGCTTTCCAGGGTGGTATTGCCGGTGAGTTGTACCGTCAGTTTGCGGTCACTGTTGCCATTTCTGTGGTGATTTCAGGTGTGGTGGCGTTGACGCTGACCCCTGCTTTGTGCGCGATGATCCTGAAAAATGGCCATCATGAAAATGCGTTCTTCAGGAAATTCAACCAGGGCTTTGAACGTTTAACCAAGCTGTATACCGGCACGGTGAACCTGACGTTGCATCATAAAATCATTGGTGCCGTCGTGTTTGGCGGCATGTTGATCGTAATGATCCTGCTGTTCCGTACTGTACCAGGTGGTTTTGTGCCGCCGGAAGACCAAGGCTATGTGATCAGTATTGTGGTGATGCCGGATGGCGCGACCTTAAGACGTACCTCTCAAACCACAGAAAATATCCGTGCAGCGATTGCCAAGGACCCAGCCACTGCGCATGAGTTTGCAGTGAACGGCTTTGAGTTGCTGACAGGTGCGAATAAAACCAATGCGGCCACCATGTTTGTGCGTATGACGGACTGGGATAAACGGACCACCAATGCTGACCAGATGGTGGGCAAGTTAATTGGTATTGGGATGAGCCAGCCAGATGGTTTAAGTTTTGCCGTGAACCCGCCAGCGATTCGTGGTCTGGGTTCTGCGGGTGGTTTTGAAGTTTATGTACAAAGTAAGGGTGATACTGATCCAATCAAGTTGGCGCAGGTCATGAATAACTTCATGGATGCAATGCGTGCAGACTCTAAATTGACCGGTATTAACAGCTTCTTCCGCCCAACGGTTCCCCAATTGTTTATTGAAGTGGATGAAGCCAAGGCGCTGTCACAAAATGTCAAAATTTCAGACATTTATGCCACTTTGCAGAGCACCATGGGTTCCCTGTATGTGAACGACTTTAACCGTAGTGGCCGTACCTATCGTGTGCAGTTGCAGGCTGAAGCCGAGTACCGCATGAAGCCTGAAGACCTGGGTAAAGTGTATGTACGCAGCCAACCAACGGCAGATAATCCGGATGGCAATATGATCCCGATGTCTGCATTGGCTAAAGTCAGCAATATTGTCGGTGCCGAGCAGTTGGAGCGTTACAACGGCCTGCTGTCTGCCAAAGTGTTTGGTAGTGGCGCGGCTGGCGTGAGCTCGGGTGATGCGATCAAGCTGGTGGAGAAAATTGCCAAGGAAAGCTTGCCTGATGGATACCAGATTGCATGGACAGGCCAGGCTTACCAGGAGAAGCGTACCGGTTCTGCGGCATTGGTAGCGTTTGGTTTTGCGACCATTATGGTGTTCCTGATCCTGGCAGCGCAGTTTGAAACCTGGGCCTTGCCACTGGCGGTGATTATGGCGATTCCGTTTGCCATGACCGGTGCCTTGATTGCAGTGCTCACACGCGGCATGAACAATGATATTTACTTCCAGATTGGCCTGATCACGCTGATCGGTCTGGCAGCGAAGAACGCGATCCTGATCGTGGAATTTGCGTCACAGAAAATGGAAGAGGGCATGCCATTGGCTGAAGCCGCATTGGAAGCTGCACGTTTGCGTTTCAGACCGATTGTGATGACATCAATGGCGTTTGTATTGGGGATCATTCCACTGGTATTCGCCACCGGGGCCGGTGCGGCAGCGCGTCAGTCCATGGGTACCGGTGTGTTCGGTGGTATGTTGCTGGCAACGTTTATTGCCACCATCTTTATCCCATTGTTCTTTACCTGGTTGACCAATGAGAAAAAAGTACGTCACCACGGTCATATTGTAGAAGAGGAATCGGTATGAAACCGACAATGAAATTTGCATTAAAACCGTTGCAGCAATCGTTATTGCTGGGGTTGTTGACCTTGTCCATGACAGGCTGCCAGATGCTGGGTGATTTGTATTCCCGTCCGGCACCGCAACTGCCGGAAAAGTATGGCACGGCCAATACTGGCGTGTCTGACCCAGCACAGCAAGTTGCCTTGCAACAATGGTGGACCTTGTTTAACGACAGCCAGCTGAACCAGCTGGTAGAAACTGCGCTGGTGAAAAACAATAACGTGCAGCTGGCCGTAGCGCGCATTGAAGAAGCCGATGCCCAAATGCGAGAGATTGGCGGTAACCTGTTGCCCACGATCACTGCGACGAGTTCCGGGATACGTAACCGTGTGACACAGTCAGGTGTGTTCCCGGTGTTTGGCAATAACCCGCGTAAAACCTACAAAATTGGTTTAAACGGTAGTTATGAGCTAGACCTGTGGGGCAAGCTGCGTCGTGCAAATGAGGCGGCACGTGCGCAATTGCTGGCGACACAATATGCCAAAGAAGCGGTAACCTGGTCGTTATCCAGCCTGGTGGCGAACAATTATCTTGCGATACGCAGCCTGGATGCCCAGTTACGGGTGAATGAGGAAAACCTTAAGACCGCGCAAGAGAGCCTGGACTTGGCCAAACGGCGCGTTGAAGGTGGTGTGGCGACTGTGCTGGATGCACATCAGGCTGAGCTGGTCGTGACCACACTGCAAGCGCAGATCGTGGACCTGAAAAGATTGCGTGCTCTAAGCGAGCATCAACTGGGTTTACTGACTAACAACCTCGGCTTGAAGGTTGCGCCAGGCGACCTGATGGCTATCCCAACACCACCAGTCGTACCGACCGGTCTCCCTTCAGAATTGATGGAAGCCAGACCTGATGTACGTCAGGCGGAGCAGGATATGGTATCAGCCAACGCCAATATTGCCGTGGCCCGTGCTGCTTTTTACCCTAGTATTGCGCTCTCAGCCACGTATGGTGGCGAAAGTATTGCCCTGAACAATTTGCTGAAATCCCCGGCACGTGTCTGGTCGCTCGGTTTTGATATAAACCTGCCTATTTTCAATGGCGGACGCCTGAATGCACGATTGGATCAGGCCACTGCGCAACAGAAACAAATGGTGGCGACGTATCAAAACACCTTGCAAACTGCCTTTACTGAAGTGAGTGACGCACTCAACAATGTGCAGCAATACCGAGAACAAGAGGCATTGGCAGACTCCAAGCAAAAAACCACAGGGAATATCCTGCGTGTAGCAAAAAACCGGTATGAAGCGGGCTATACCAGCTATCTGGAAGTGCTGGATGCACAGCGCAACCATAATGAAGCAACCCAGGCCATGGTGCAAAGCCGTCAAAACACATTGACCGCTTCGGTTGATTTATTTAAGGCATTGGGCGGTGGCTGGAAACCGGAAAGCCTGGCAGATCAGAAGGTCTCTAAAGCTGACGAGAAGGTTTCTAAAAAGTAATTTTGTCAAAGTGTATG
>DATMSK010000162.1:0-7977 GCA_035565395.1 Methylophilus sp.
TGAAACTATCCAAATACTGTGACAGCCTGGATGCCGAATACATCGTGTTCCTTGGTGTGCACTTTATGGCAGAAGTGGCGGATATTCTTAGCCGCCCAGAACAAATTGTGATCCTGCCCGACCTCGCTGCCGGTTGCTCCATGGCGGATATGGCCAACCTGGCCAAGGTAGAGCGTAGTTACCGCGAGCTGAATAAGGTACTCAACTTTGATGAGACCATCACGCCAGTCACCTATATCAACTCGGCGGCTGATTTGAAAGCATTCTGTGGTGAGCACGGCGGCATTGTATGCACCAGTACAAATGCTCCGAAAATTCTGGAATGGGGTTTTAGCCAGCGCGAAAAAATCCTGTTCTTCCCCGATCAGCACCTGGGTCGCTGGAGCGGCCATAAAATGGGTATCCCTCTGGAGCAAATGCCAGTATGGGATCCAGACCTGCCGATGGGTGGCCTGACAGAACAACAGATCAAGGATGCCAAAATCCTGCTATGGAAAGGCCATTGCTCCGTTCACCAGATGTTCCGCAAACAGAATATCGACCAATTCCGCGCTCAGCATCCAGATGGCAAAGTGATCTCTCACCCGGAAACGGCATTTGAAGTCTGTATCAACTCCGACTATGTCGGCTCTACCGAATATATTCTGCGCACCGTCAGCGAAGCTGAACCGGGTAGCAAGTGGCTGGTGGGCACGGAGCTCAACCTGGTCACCCGCCTGGCTGAAGAAATGAAACCACAAAACAAACTGGTGCAGTTTATGAGCCATGTCGTCTGTGAATGTTCGACCATGGCCCGTATCGACCCGCAACACCTGGCCTGGTGCCTGGAAAACCTGGCTGAAGGCAATGTGGTCAACCAGATCAAAGTGCCAGAGCATGAAGCTAAACTGGCTAAACTCACACTGGACCGTATGCTGGCAGTCTCATAATGAGTGACTGCCCACTTTGCCAACCAACGCCGCACGACCTGTTATGGCAAGATGAATTCTGCCGCGTGGTGTTACTGCATGATTCAGATTATCCGGCCTACTGCCGGATCGAATTACTGGCCCATGTGAAAGAAATGACAGACCTAGCGCCTGCAGACCGCGCGCGAACCATGAAAGTGGTGTTTGCAGTCGAAACGGCAATACGTGAGGTCATCCAGCCGGACAAAATCAACCTGGCCAGTTTAGGCAATAAAACACCGCATATGCATTGGCATGTATTACCCAGGTTTGAGAGTGACAAGCACTTCCCTAATAGCCATTGGGGAGAGCCTATGCGGGATTCCGGGGTGCAGCCATTAAGCCAACCAGTGAGAGATCAATTACAGAAAATCGTAATTGAGCGCGTGGAATGTGCGCTTAAGTCCTG
The DNA here is from genome assembly GCA_035565395.1 of Methylophilus sp. Lineage (GTDB taxonomy): Bacteria > Pseudomonadota > Gammaproteobacteria > Burkholderiales > Methylophilaceae > Methylophilus. The sequence goes on from DATMSK010000162.1 coordinate 1,357, forward strand.
ATGTTTTGAAACTCTACTTCTGTTATTAACTCGACAAATTTATTTCGCCTCTCGACGAGTTACTTTCTGGTGCTTGTCCCACAGAAAGTAACCAAAGAGGACGACACCCAGCCATCACGGCCTTGCGGCTCCCTTGCGTTGCTCAACAAAGTAAGCGGTCCCGAAACTCGCCCTAGCAGCTTGACACCCCGCAAGCTTCTGCGGAGCTCAGACAGTCGCTCCTTTACTTCTTACTTTGTTTCCGCTACTCAGCGTGATGGGATGGGATTTGTCTCGCCAAACTTACAGCGTAAAAGATTGAACGTTTAAAAACTCAAATTCTTTTCTTTGATCCACTACCAGTGGCGCTAACGAGTTTTTGGGGCCCCTATCTACCGCGCCGAGTAGCGCAGGCAAAATAAGATGAAGCGAGCGGCTGTTCGAATCCCGCGGTGGCCTGCGAAGTATGCAGGCCGCTAGGATGAGTTTCGCGAGCGCTTATTTTGGTGAGCAACACAGGAAACAAGCGGAAGCTAGGGTGCATTTCTTTTGGTTACTTATTCTTTGGGCAAACAAAGAAAAGTAACTCGCCTAGAGGCGAAATAGAAAGATTGTAAGTTGTTAAGTGACGATACGAGTGGCACTACAACCAAAAATTTAAAGAATTACCTTCTTATACATCCAATAAATAACGAGGCGCGCCTCTCAACACGCCTCGTTTTAAGTCACCTGCATTTTATAGAGATTACACGTGCTTGCGCGCCAATCTCCCCAGACCTCGCAACCAGCCTAACAAATCATCCACATAGGTATACAACACGGGGATCACTACCAGACTTAACACCGTAGATGTAATCAACCCACCAATCACCGTAATCGCCATCGGCGAACGGAAACTGGGATCTGCACTCCATCCCAGCGCAATGGGCAACATGCCTGCTGCCATGGCAATCGTCGTCATGATAATCGGCCGTGCACGTTTATGGCAGCCATCAATGATCGCATCAAAGCGGTTGAGCTTACGTTCCTTACGCGCCATGATGGTGTACTCAACCAGCAGAATAGAGTTTTTGGTGACCACGCCCATCAGCATCAACAAGCCAATCACACTTGGCATGGAGAAACTGTTATGCGTCACCAGGAGCGCGAAGAAAGCACCGCCCAACGACAACGGTAATGCACCCAAAATAGTAACCGGTTGCAAAAAGTCGCCAAACAACAATACCAGCACGACGTAAATGCACATGACACCAATAATCATGGCACCGCCAAAACTGGCAAATAATTCATTCATGCGCTTGGCATCGCCAGCTTCGAGCTGTTTAACACTAGGTGGCAGATTTTGCATGGCGGGCAGTTGTTGTACCTCACGCATGACTTCCCCAATCTGGCGCTTGTTCAATTCAATATCAAACGTCACATTACGCATACGGTCCATGCGCGCAATCTGCTGCGGGCCGCTACCCATGCGCACAGTAGCAACTGTTTCCAGGCTGACACTGCCATTACGTGATGGAACACGAAGCTGTGCAATCTCCTGCAAACTGGTACGCACACTAGGACCTAAGCGCACTCTAATCGGAACCTGGCGTTGAGGTAAATTCAGCTTGGGCATCGTATTGGTAAAGTCCCCCGAAGTCGCCACCCGAATAACCTGCGCGATGGATTCCACGGTTACTCCTAATTCCGCCGCTTTGTCGATATCAGGAATAATCTGCACTTCTGGCCGTTGCAAGCTGGCGCTGGAAGTAACATTGCCAACACCGTTCAAGGTACGTAATTGCTGTTGCAACTGCTGGCTGGCATTGGTTAAAGCAATTGCATCATCACTGGCTAGCGTAATTTGCAATTTCTCACCCGACTCACCGATACCAACAGACACGCGTGCGCCGGGTAGATTTTTCAATTGCTCGCGCAGGTCAGCTTCGATTTCGGATTGCTTTTGTTTACGCTCGCTTCGATCTGTCAGGCTAATCACCAAACTGCCTTTACGTACATCGGTCGAGTTTTGAGAGGCATTGGGGCCACCGCCGCCCGTGCTGGCAGTACCGGCCGCACTAAATACGGCCTTCACTTCAGGATGTTGTTTGACGATTTGCTCTGCCATTTGTACGACTTGGCGTGTTTGCTCCAGGGGTGTCCCCGGTTGCAGCTCGATATTCACCTTGGTCTGGCTACTGTCAGAGGAAGGCACAAACCCTTTAGGCAATAAAGGCATCAAGCTCAGTGAACCGACAATAAACAAGATAAAACCGGCAACCACCGTTTTACGATGCTTCAAGCACCAGCTGACCCACTGCAGGTAAACACGCATGGAAGTGGAGTCGCTTTCTTCTTTGAGCGGATGCGGCTTGAGCAGATAGGCGGACATCATAGGCGTTAATAATCGTGCGACGATCAGGGATCCCATAATTGCAATTGCTGCTGTAATTCCAAACTGCTTGAAAAACTTGCCTGGAATACCGCCCATAAACGCGGTCGGTAAAAAGATAGCCACCAGCGTAAACGTCGTTGCAATCACGGCAAAGCCAATCTCGTCTGCTGCCTCCATCGCTGCCTGGTAAGGTGTTTTACCCATACGCAAATGCCGCACGATGTTTTCAATTTCAACAATCGCATCATCCACCAGGATACCCACTACCAACGCCATGGCTAGCAAAGTCAGCACATTTAGCGAAAAGCCAAAATATTGCATGAAGGCAAAAGTAGGGATCATGGACAGCGGCAACGCCACGGCAGCAATAATGGTGGCGCGCCAGTCGCGCAAGAACCACCACACGACCAGGATCGCCAATAAGGCACCTTCATACAACAGGTGCATAGAGCCTTCGTAGTTATCCTCCACCGGCTTGACCATATTAAAAGCTTCAACAATTTTCACCTGCGGATGTAATTGTTCAAACTTTTCCAGGGCAGCCCTTACATCCTTTGCCACCGTCACTTCGCTGGTGCCTTTACTACGCGTGATTTCAAAGCGGATCACAGGTTTGCCATCGTAGCTGGCATAGGTGGTGCGCTCGGCATAAGTATCCAGGACCTCAGCCACTTGCGATAGCTTGATATGGCGACCATCACCCAGCGGGATATCCAGGTTGCGTATTTCATCGGCACTATGCAATGCCCCAAGCGTCCGCACTGACTGGATATTGTCGCCAATATCACCACGCCCACCGGAAGCATCTTGTTGTACGCGCTTAAGCTGTGCAGATACATCGCCGACATTGACTTCCAGTCCTGCCATCAAGGTAGGATCCAGGTTTACCTGCACCTCGCGATCAACGCCACCGGTACGGGTGATCTTGCCTACGCCGTTCACGGCCAGCATGGCTTTGCTGACTTCATTATCCACAAACCATGATAATTCGCCTTCATCCATATTGTCGGCTGAAGCGACAAAGGTCAGAATGGCATTACCTGAAGTGGTCACCTTGGAAACGGTCGGGGTTGTCACTGCAGCAGGCAGCTCGGAGCGGGCACTATCGACCGCATTGCGCACAAGATTCAGTGCCTCTTCGCTATTGGTATCAATAGTGAATTGCACGCTAATACTGACGCTACCATCAGTGATGGTAGTAGTCATGTGCTCAATGCCACCAATCGTCGCAATCTTGTCTTCAATCTTGCGCGCGACCTCAGTCTCCAGTTGTGGTGGTGCAGCGCCTTCCAGCGTGGCACTGACATTAATCACCGGTAATTCAATATCTGGGAAATTCTGCTTGCCCAGTTGATTGAGGGATTTAAGACCCAGGAAACTCAGTACGACAAACAGCAGGATGGCCGGAACCGGGTTACGGATGGACCAGGCGGAAAAATTCATACCGATGCCCCGCGTTTATTGACGGTCACCACTTTAACGATGTCGCCATCATTTAAAAAAGCGCCCCCACTCAACACCAGCTTGGCATCCCTACTCAGGTTGCCAATCAACTCAATCTGCTCTCCGCGTGTACGGCCGGTTTGAACTTTGCGCTGGGCGACTTTATGCAAGCCTTGGGCATCCGCCGCTGCGAGTTCAAATACGTAAGCAAAGCCATCACGATAGGTCACAGCACTCAGCGGGACAGCAAGGCCCTGCTGCTGGCCAATATCCACCTGTCCTTGCACATACATGCCTGGTTTGGCACTGTCTTTAGGAATATCGACATAGACCAGCGCATTGCGCGTATTATTATCCACCGTCGGCGAAATCAGGCGTACCTTGCCATTCACACTGTTTCCTCCATTGAGTGTCAAGCGTACAGACTGGCCAGCACGCAAGGCTGTCTGCTGGTCTGCATTCACCTCGCCTCGCCACTCAATGCGCCCCTGGCGTACCAGCCGGAACAACTCAGCCCCTGAGGAGACCACATTCCCCAGATTGGCAGAACGTGATGAAATAACACCATCGTCAGGCGCTACCACCTTGGTTTGACGCAAACGAATTTTCTGGTTTTCCAGCTCGGCCTCAGACAAAGCCAGATTCGCCTTGGCGGTTTGCTCGGCAATCACATACTCATTAATTTTTTGCGCAGATAATGCGCCGCTATTTTGGATCTCACGCGCACGGTCTGCATTACTTTTAGCTTCGGCCAAAGCGGCCTTGTCCCGGTCTACGGTAGCCAGCTGCTTTTGCAAATCGGCTTTTACAGTTTCGTCAGCCAGCATGACCAGGGGCTGCCCCTTGCTGACTTGCGTACCCACATCCGCCAGGATTTGCTGAATACGCAGTCCTGAAATTTCTGCACTCACCAAAGCCTCCTGCCATGGATAAATACTGCCACTCAGGACCAGCGTCATCGGCCATTGCACAACGGCGGGCTGTGTCACCTCGACACTCAAAGCCGCTTTGACGGCCTGGGCAGGCGTACTCGTTTTGTTGTCCGTGACAGGTTTTGCCACAGGTTGTCGGCCTGCGCGTTTTTCTGCCAGCTCGGCCTGGTGTAAGGGGTGTTGCCAGAACCATGCACTCACGCCGACGAGCAGCGCCGCAATGATTAAGAATTTGGTTTTTTTTGTCAGTTTTTTTGCCATCATGCTTACCTTTTTTCCATGGGTTTCAATGGAGGTTTCACAGTTTGCTGTGTTTCCTGCCAGTCCCCGCCAAATGCCTTGTATAGGGCAATCCATTGCAATACCCGGTTCTTTTGCTGCGTAATCACATTCAGTTCAGCGTTAATTTTTTGACGGCGGGCATCTTCCAGCGACAACAAGTCGAGGCCGCCAGACTTCCAGTTAATTTCCGCCGCTTTAAAGTATTGCTGGTATTGCTGCGCACTGGCTTGTTCTGATTGTGCCCGTCGCGTTGCGCTATCCAGGTTGACCAGCGCCTGCTCAACCTCTTTGACGGCCTTACGAACATCTTGCTTGTAGGTTGCGAGCAAACTGTCAAAATTGGCACGTGCCTCTGCCAGGTCAGCGCGCAAGGTCCCGCCATCGAAGATGGGCAATTTGAGCGAAGGGCCATAAGACCAGGAGTCCGTGCGGGTCACCGCGCCATTAAAGTTGGTACGACGGTAACCAATAGAGCCCGTCAGGGTCAGGCTGGGATACATCTGCGCTTTGGACACACCAATATTGGCGCTAGCTTCGGCCAGATTACGTTCATCCACGGCAAGATCGGGGCGCCGTGTGAGCAAGTTTGCCGGCATGGCATTCACATCAAACATGGCAGGCTCTGGCATACCGTGCCCTTTAGCCAGCAGGTTGCGTAGCTCAGGCTCAGGCAGGTTGGTTAACTCCACCAGCGCCTTCACCAGGCCATCACACTCTGCCTGCTGGCCATCCAGTGTCGACTCACTGGCACGAGTGGCAGCCTCTGCCAGTGCGAGATCAGACGGGGCAGAGAACCCGGCATTGGCGGATATGCCTGTCAAACGTGCGGTTTCACTACGCGAGTCGTACGCCTGCTTTAAGGCCTGCACGGATACCTGGCAAGCACGGTAGTTGACGTAGTTATTGGCCACCTCAGCTGCCAAACTCAACCTGGCATCATGCCAGGCGATCTTCTTGGCCTCTAGCTGCGCCTTGGCCGCCTGTTTGGCCGCTTTCACCTTGCCAAACAAGTCGACCTCCCAGCTCGCATCCAATGATACCGAGTCAATTTCTATCGTACTGGATGGAAAAGCGCCACCACCTCCCCCCTTACTTTTTGTCATACTGCCAGTACTGCTCAAATCTGGAATGCCTTGTGCACGGGCCGAAAGCACATTGGCACGTGCCACACGGATATTCGCCAACGCAATCTCCAGCGAAGGACTCTCTTTTTGCGACTCGGCAAGCAGTTGGTCCAGTACTGGGTCGTTAAATTGACCCCACCAGTCTTTTAATGAAGTCACACTTCCACCATGTGGCAAAGGCGCTTGCCACTGCTCGGCAGTGGCTGGTTTGGGGCGGATATAGTCATCAATCACTGAGCAACCTGTCAGTGACAGGCATAACAGCAACCCGCCCAACCCCATCTTTCCCGACTTTAAAACACCAGGCCTCATTTATTTCTCATCCCTTGTAATCCGTTCAAGAACAATTGCACCACAAATGCAATGTGCCCTTCTGCATCCCAATCCGGCTCCAATATCCCAAACAGGGCTTTGTTACGCGGACCTGCGATGAGGAGCTCGCAATATGACTCTGCCGCCTGCATAAAATTCTGTACGGGCAACTCAC
>DATMSK010000163.1:0-11667 GCA_035565395.1 Methylophilus sp.
GATGAGGGCGTCGAAGTGCTGGGCGTGACCAGCTATGGTGACTTGACTTCGTTCGCACAACAGCAAAGCCGCGCCTCGGCATTTATCCTGTCTATCGACGATGAGGAAATCGTAGAGGAAAAACCGGAAGCCATTGAGCAATTACGCAATTTCGTAGCTGAAATTCGTTACCGTAATGAGGAAATTCCTATCTTCCTGCACGGTGAAACGCGCACCAGCCGCCATATCCCTAACGATGTGTTGCGTGAGTTGCATGGTTTTATCCACATGAATGAAGATACACCAGAATTTGTGGCACGCCTGATTATCCGTGAAGCCAAAGCTTATCTGGACAGCCTGCCACCGCCATTCTTCAAGGCACTGACACACTATGCAGCGGATGGCTCTTACTCCTGGCACTGCCCTGGCCACTCCGGCGGCGTCGCATTCCTGAAATCACCCGTCGGCCAGATGTTTCACCAGTTTTTTGGTGAAAACATGTTGCGTGCAGACGTTTGTAACGCTGTAGATGAATTAGGTCAGTTACTAGACCATACCGGTCCGGTGGCGGCTTCCGAGCGTAACGCTGCGCGTATTTACAACTGCGACCATTTGTACTTTGTCACCAACGGCACCTCGACATCGAACAAGATTGTCTGGAATTCTACTGTGGCGCCAGGTGACATCGTGGTCGTTGACCGTAACTGCCATAAGTCAGTCCTACACTCGATTATCATGACCGGTGCGATCCCCGTATTCCTGATGCCGACCCGCAATCACTTTGGCATTATCGGCCCGATCCCTAAAAGTGAATTTGCCTGGGAAAACATCCAGAAAAAAATCGAGCGCAACCCGTTTGCGACTGACAAAAATGCAAAACCACGTGTATTAACCATTACACAATCGACCTATGACGGCGTGTTGTACAACGTGGAAGAAATCAAGGAAATGCTGGATGGCAAGATCGACACCTTGCACTTCGACGAAGCCTGGTTACCACATGCGACTTTCCATGACTTTTACGGTGACTACCACGCAATTGGCGCGGATCGTCCACGCTGTAAAGAATCCATGGTGTTCTCTACCCAATCTACGCATAAACTGCTGGCGGGCTTAAGCCAGGCCTCACAGATCCTGGTGCAGGACGCGCAAGATAACCACCTGGATAGAGACTTGTTTAACGAAGCCTACCTGATGCACACCTCTACCAGCCCGCAATACTCGATTATTGCCAGCTGCGACGTGGCTGCGGCCATGATGGAAGCACCAGGTGGTACAGCACTGGTAGAAGAATCGCTTAAAGAAGCGCTGGATTTCCGCCGTGCGATGCGCAAAGTGGACGAAGAATGGGGCACCGACTGGTGGTTTAAAGTCTGGGGGCCGAATGACTTGTCTGAAGATGGCCTGGAAGAACGCGATGCCTGGATGCTAAAAGCCAACGAGCGCTGGCACGGTTTCGGCAACCTGGCCGAAGGCTTCAACATGCTGGACCCAATTAAAGCGACCATCATCACGCCTGGCCTGGATGTAGATGGTGAATTCTCTGAAGAATTCGGTATTCCTGCGGCCATCGTGACCAAGTACCTGGCCGAACACGGTGTGATCGTTGAGAAAACCGGTCTCTACTCATTCTTTATCATGTTCACCATCGGCATTACCAAAGGTCGCTGGAACACTATGGTTGCGGCCTTGCAGCAATTTAAAGATGATTACGACAAAAACCAGCCACTATGGAAAGTGTTGCCTGAGTTCGTGCAGAAACATCCACGCTACGAGCGCATTGGCCTGAAGGATTTATGTACACAAATCCATGAAGTGTACAAAGCCAACGACGTTGCACGTTTAACCACGGAAATGTACCTGTCCGACATGGTGCCGGCGATGAAACCAACTGATGCTTTCTCTAAAATGGCACACCGCAAAATTGAACGCGTGGCCATTGATGAGCTGGAAGGTCGCGTGACTGCAGTGCTGTTAACGCCCTACCCACCGGGCATCCCACTGCTGATTCCAGGGGAACGTTTTAACAAGGTGATTGTGAACTACCTCAAGTTTGCACGTGAGTTTAATGAGAAATTCCCGGGTTTCGAGACGGATAATCATGGGTTGGTGAAGCAAATTGTGGATGGTAAAGCGGTTTATTACGTGGATTGCGTAAAGCAAGAGGATTAGTTTCTAGTAATGCGATGAGGGAAACGCCAAAGCGTTTCCCTTTTTGCTTTTAAGGCTATTGCTATTGCATGCATTTTTGCTTTTCGCCTCTAGGCGAGTTACTTTCTGTTGCTTGCCCCACAGAAAGTAACCAAAGAGGAGGGCACCCAGCCATCACGGCCTACGGCTGCCTTGCGTTGCTCAACAAAATAAGTCGGTCGCGAAACTCAACCTTGCAGCCCACAAACTACGTGAGCTGCTGCGGGATTCAAACAGCCGCTCCCTCTACTCTTATTTTGTCTCCGCTACTCAGCGTGATGGGATGGGATTTGTCTCGCCAAACTCACAGCGTAGAAATATGGACGGTTTAAAACTCTAATTCTGTTGTTGAAACAAATGACGGTTGCGCTCGTATGGTGTTCGGGGTCCCCATCTGCCGCACGCTTTGATTAAAGCAGTGCAACACCGGTTTGGCGGGAGTTCTCGGCCATCGGCTGTCCGAGTTCCGCAACAAGCCACGTTTTGTGTGGCTTGTCAGGGCGAGTTTCGATGGACGCCCGGCAATCCGAGTAGCACAGGACAAAAGCGGAAGCTGGGGTGCACTTTCTTTTGGTTACTTGTTCTTTGTGCAAGCAAAGAAAAGTAACTCGCCGAAAAGGCGAAAAGCAATGCATCAACACTCCCATTCAAAGAATGACTTTTTTAAAACTATCTCTATCTGGTCAAATCATCTCTATCAGCGCCGCTGATAAACCATATCACTATAATGCAAGCCATTCACCGAGGCATGCCCTTCCTCACTCACCAATTCCCAGTCATGCATCTCAATTTCCGGAAAAAATGCATCGCCGCCCACATGCGCGTAGACTCGCGTGATGTATAACCGCGTGACATAAGCCAGACCCTGCGCGTACATCTCTGCCCCACCGATCAAGAACGGCTCTTCATCACCCGCACACGCAGTCAGTGCCTCAGGCAGTGAATGCACTACCTTGGCACCGTCCACGGCATATTCAGTATCGCGCGTGACAATCACGGTCGTGCGGCCCGGCAATAACCGTCCCAGTGACTCATAGGTTTTGCGTCCCATGATGATATGGTGACCCATGGTCAGTTGCTTGAAACGTTTGAGGTCTTCTGGCAGATGCCATGGCAATTGATTGTTATGGCCGATCACACGGTTATCTGCATGCGCGACGATCAAGGATAAGGCTTGCATGGCTATATTCTCTAAAAAGCAGACAGGCGTTTCAGGTCATCAATAATGGCCTGGCTATGGCCATCTGGATTCACGTGACTGTAGGTTTGTGCAACGACACCTTGTGGATCAATGATAAAAGTCATGCGTTTGGCTGCCTGAAAAACCACAAGATTAAATAACGCACCATAAGCATCCGCCACTTGGCCATTACTATCAGCCAAAATGGGGAATGAGAGGCGGTGCTTTTGTGCAAATTCGGCATGGCTGGCTACTGTATCCACACTGATCCCTACCACTTCAGCACCCAGTGCATGAATTTGCTGTATATCATCCCGGAACTGGCAGGCTTCACGGGTACACCCTGGCGTATCATCCTTGGGATAAAAATACAGTACCAGCCATTTGCCTTGCCAGTCTGACAGGCTACGCATATTGCCTTGAGCATCTGGCAATTTGAATTCTGGCGCCCGCATGCCGACACTGACACGTGTAGATGGCTGCTGGTACTGGCGGTATCCCCAGATGGCCAGCCATAACAATAGTCCGTACATGATCAGTTTGATCAGCATGCAATTTTTCCTCTCTACAACAGATTTATGACATTCAGGTCGTTGACGCTTACAGCTGCTTATTGTACCTTAATCCGCCATCTGTCATTTTAAGGTCATCCGCAATCGTTTGAAGGTTTGCAGTCACTCCCATGAATAATGAAGCCATTGCAAAGCTGTTAAAACTGATTGCCGCGGATCCACAAAAGTGGGAGGCCTACCAGAAACTGGCCGGCCTGATGCTGCAAAACCAGGAGTTTCATGCGGCTGAGCAGTACCTGCTGCAAGCCATCAGTTTGCAGCCGAATACGCTGGAACTGCGCCTGCAATTGGCCAATCTGCATATGCGTACACAGCAGTTTAAAGCGGCACATGAGTGCTATAAACAAGCCATTGCACTGGATGCCAAGCAAGCCCACATTTATTACCTGGATGCCCGCGCACTCAAGAATCTCGGGCGTACCCAGGAAGCCATTTTACGTTTACGCACCGTCACCAAACTTAATCCGCAGCATACCGAGGCTTATAGTGAATGTGTCGATTTAATGTTACAGGTCCAGCAAGTACAGCAGGCAGCTGCTCTGCTCAGGCAGGCGATTAAGGCACATCCGGAGCATGCCAATTTTCACTACCGCCTTGGCGTACTCTGCCAGCAACTGCATGCAACTGATGAAGCACTGGAGTGCATGAATCAGGCTATCAGCATTCAACCTGACTTTGCGGAGGCCTACCATCAACGCGGACTGATGTTGCAGTTGCAAGGCAAGCCGCAAGAGGCGTTGAGCAGCTTCCATCATGCCATTGCCCATGAACCCAACCTGCCCGTGCCCTATAACAATCGTGGGGTCATTTTGTGCCAACTTGGCCAATATGCAGAGGCTATCAATGATTTCCGCCAGGCGCTGAAACTGAATCCAGGCTATGCCTCGGCTTACTGCAACCTGGGACTTGCCCTGTATGAAAATGGCAATAGCGATGAAGCTTATCAATGTTTGGGGACCGCACTGGAATATGCACCACAGCATGCGCAAGCCCGTTACTACTTGAGCATGCTCAAACTCGCCAAGGGTGAGTATGAGGATGGCTGGCCCATGTATCAGGCTCGCTGGCAAACACTGCCTGATAAAAAGCGCCTGGATTTGCAATTGTTATGGCACGGCCATGAGTCATTAGTCGGTAAAACGATTCTGGTCCAGGCTGAAATGACGCTCAGCGACACATTACAATTTTGCCGCTACATTCCGCTCATCAAGGCTTTTAAACCGAATCAGATCATTGTCGCGGTACCCGAGACTTTGTATGATTTGCTGAATGAATGCTGGGCACAAGACGCAGCGGTGTTAGTCATTCGCCAGGATGGCCGCCCCCTGCCTCACTTTGATATGCACTGCCCGATGCTGAGTTTGCCTACAGCATTTAAGACCTTGGTCGGTACAATCCCCTCCAGCCTGCCCTATATAAAAATCGCTGACCGGCACCAACAACCGTGGCAGGAATTACTCGGTCCGGCACGCCGGTTGCGGATAGGCCTCAATTGGTGCGGGGATGCTGGCAACAAATATGACAAGCTGCGCAGTATTCCACTGTACCTCATGGCACCGCTGCTCAAAATGGAGGTCGAATGGCATAGCTTGCAAAAAGAATTCCGGCGTGAAGACCATATCATGCTTAAACGCTTCCCCATGCTGGAATGCCATCATCCGGCATTGATGGATTTTACGCAAACTGCCGGATTGATCATGCAAATGGATCTAGTGATTTCGGTCGATACCGCTGTTGCCTACCTGGCTGCAGCACTGGGAAAAACCGTGTGGCTATTGTTACCGCATCAGGCGCATTTCCGCTGGTTGCAAAACAGGGAAGACAGCCCTTGGTATCCAGGCATGCGCTTATTCAGGCAAGAAGCGGATGAAACTTGGGAGAATGTGATTGACCGCGTGCACCAGGCCATTACCGACAGGCTGTCACAACGCGACTAGTCTGTTGCAAACCAGGGACTAAACTAGCGAGGAACCCCTACAATATGCATTACACGCTCCACATCGACATGCAGTAACTGTGAGATGTCTTTGTAATCATCCGGCAATGCAGCATTATCCCAACCATCTGCTGAATGCCTGGCCAGATTCACAGATAACTGTACGTTACGGACACGCGGCAAATGCGAGCGCTTTTCATCCATCAGGTCGGTCAGCAACGAGGGCAAATTAAACACATTCACGAGTTCGGCTTGCAACTCCACGATTCTGAAGCCAAGTACCTCTTGTTGCACAACGCGGCTACGTAAGGTTTTATCCGCCGCCTGGCGCTGACTGATTTCATTCATGGCATCCGGGTTGAAGCACCACATCAGCATTTCAGCAAAATCGTATAATGACGCGGCAACACGCAACTCCTCTGCATGCAGATCCATCAAATGTGATGCAAACTCAGCGGCAAAATAACCTGCCCTGTGTGCACGTATCATCAGTTTAAGCAGGCTCAACAAGGCGGGGACATGCTGGTTAAGCACCTCTTCTACATGTGGCACGGTTGGAATCTGAGCAAAAAAAGTACTGGTCCCCATCATGATAATGGCTTGCTCTACCTGTACCAGGTCCTGCAACTGGTGCCGACTGCGGTTGTTATTGGCAAAGGTGAGGACCTTGAACATCATCAGCGGATCATTAATCACTACGCGGGTAATATCCCTGGCGCCAGTTTCTTCTTCGCGCTCCTGCAACGCAGCCAACTCCCTCGCCGTTTGACGCAAAACAGGGATATCCGCCTGTTTTAAAAAGGCAACCCAGTGATGTACAGTCCGGTTATCTCTTGCTTCGGTGAGTGTCACCATATTTCCGCTCCAGCTCGATTCATGCGCCCGAGTATAAAACATCAAGGCTTGATCTCATGCCGCAATCAATCACAGAATTGTTTGCCTGTTTGTTTTTATGGCATATCTGCTTTAACGTCACAAAAGGCGTGCTTCTTTAGGCATGGCTGATAAATGCGTATGTTAGAATGGCATTTTAGTTATTGCTTTCCAAGCCAGATTCAAACGATCTGGCCCTAAAGGTCGTCAAGCATATGGCAATTATTCTGCACACCCCCGAAGAAGTCGAAAAAATGCGCGTCGCCGGCCGTCTGGCATCCGAGGTGCTGGATTACATTACGCCGTTCGTTGTTGCTGGCGTTACAACCAATAAACTAGACCAGTTATGCCACGACTACATCGTGAATGTGCAACAGGCGATTCCTGCACCATTAAACTATGCACCTGATGGCCACACACCATATCCCAAATCCATCTGCACCTCTATCAATCAGCAAATCTGTCACGGCGTGCCTAGCGAGAAAGAGCTTAAGAACGGCGATATCGTTAACATAGACATCACTGTGATCAAAGATGGTTACCATGGCGACACTTCGCGCATGTTTATGGTTGGAACCGTAACCCCGCAAGCAAAACGCCTGTGCGAACTGACTTACCAGGCCATGTGGCGCGGCATTGAGAAAGTCAAACCAGGCAACACACTGGGTGACATCGGTTATGCCATACAATCCTTTGCTGAAAAGAATGGTTACAGCATTGTGCGCGAATTTTGTGGTCACGGCATTGGCAAGAAATTTCATTGCGAGCCGCAAGTACTGCATTACGGCAAGCCTGGTGCAGGTGTCACGCTCAAACCCGGCATGATTTTCACCATAGAGCCCATGATCAATGCTGGACGTCGCGAGATCAAATTCATGTCAGATGGCTGGACGGTCGTGACCAAAGACCGCAGCCTGTCCGCGCAATGGGAGCATACCGTACTGGTGACTGAAGACGGTTTCGAAATCATGACGGTCTCTGCCGGTACCCCACCGCGCCCATCCTTGTAAGTGACGCAGCCATGACGGTGATTGCCAAAGAACAGCTCAAGCACTGGCGAGAGTCGTTACAAGAGGCTCGCCAGAAAATTGCAGATGATTACCTGATCAAGCCTCAGGCAAAAACACTGCTGCAACAACACACCCGGATTCTTGATCAGCTCCTCCGGGACATCTGGCATAGCTACGCCCTTCCTCTCAATGTTAACTTGATTGCTGTCGGTGGTTATGGGCGTGGCGATATATTCCCGCATTCAGATATCGACCTGCTGATCCTGATGCCGGAAAACAGCCCACCGCCCTTGCAAACGGATGTTGAGTCCCTGATTGGCACGCTATGGGATATTGGCCTCAACATTGGCCATAGTGTACGCACCTTGCGCGAGTGCCTGGATGAGGCCAAGCTGGACGTCACCATCATGACCAACTTGCTGGAAGCACGCTGGCTGACTGGTGATAAATCCAGCTTTAAAACACTGACGCAATCATTACACGCAGAACTCGACAGCGCGCGTTTTTTTGCCGAGAAACTGCGTGAGCAACAAATTCGCCACGCTAAATTCCACGATACGGCTTATAACCTTGAGCCGAACATCAAGGAAAGCCCCGGCGGGCTGCGTGATTTGCATATGATTTTATGGGTTGCGCAAAGCCAAAACCTGGGGCATGACTGGAACGACCTGGTGCACAATGGCTTGCTGACACGCGGCCAGGCCAGCCAGCTCAAACGACACGAACGCCTGCTGCAAAACCTGCGTATCCGCCTGCACTTGCTGGCCAAGCGCCGTGAAGACCGATTGGTATTTGACTTTCAAAACGCCCTGGCTGAACAAATGGGTTATCAAACCACCTCGCAAAAACGTGCCAGTGAGCAATTGATGCAAGGTTTTTACCGTAGTGCCAAAGCCATCATTATTGAAAATGAAGTGCTGTTAAAACTCATGCATGCCCGTGTAAATCCGGCTACGGAACCAGCCACAGCAATAGATGAAGATTTTACGCTGTCACAAGGCTTGCTCAGTGCACAAAGCGCTGACCTGTTCCAACGCAAACCTGAAGCCATCTTGCGCTGCTTCCAGCTTTTGCAGCAACATCCTGCCATCACTGGCTTTAGCGCCCCGCTAGTCCGGGCCCTACAAGCAGCCCAGTCCCTGATTAATACTCACTTTAGGCAAAATGCGGCCTATAAAGCCTTATTCCTGCAAATTCTGCAAAGCCGTGAAGGGGTGCACCGCAGCCTGCGCCGTATGAACCGTTATGGCATTTTAGGGCGCTATATTCCTGTATTTGGACGTGTCATCGCGCAAATGCAACATGACCTGTTCCATGTCTACACGGTAGATGAACACACCCTGAATGTCTTACGCAACTTGCGCCGTTTTGCCAAGCCGGACTTACGCCATGAGTTTCCGTTATGCAGCCAGCTATTCAATGAATTCAGCCAACCACACCTGCTTTACCTGGCCGCTATTTTTCACGATATTGCCAAAGGCCGTGGCGGTGACCACTCAAAATTAGGCACCATAGATGCCAGGCGCTTTTGCCTGAAGTTGGGCTTACCGAAAGCTGATTGCGAACTGGTGGCCTGGCTGGTCGAAGCACACTTAAAACTCTCAAGTACCGCACAAAAAAGCGACCTGTCAGACCCGGATGTGATTGAAGCGTTCGCGCAATTGGTCGGCTCTGAGTACCGCCTGACAGCCTTATACCTGTTAACGGTTGCCGATATCAGGGGCACCAGCCCCAATGTCTGGAACGCCTGGAAAGCCAAACTACTGGAGAGCCTGTTCCTGCAAACACGCCGTGTACTGCAACAATCGCTGGACACTGAAGCGCAACTCAATTTGCGTAAACAGGAAGTATTACAAAAATTCAAGAGCTTCAATCTGAAAGAGGCTTCCGTACAACCCCTGTGGCAAGCATTTGGACCTGGTTATTTCAACCGTTTCGACAGCGATGAGATTGCCTGGCAAAGCCGTTTGCTGATCCCGCATCAACGAACAGAAAAACCCATTGTACGGGCGCGTCTCAGTCCCAATGGCGATGGCATTCAGGTCATGATCTACAGCCGTGACCAGAAAGAAATTTTTGCCCGCATCTGCCATTTCTTTGACAGCATGCAATACAACATTGTGCAGGCCAAAATCTACACGACTGCTCACGGCTATGCGCTGGACAATTTTATTGTCCTGGAGCCTGAAACACAGCAAATCAGCTATAACGGCTTGCTCAAGCATATTGAGCAAGGCCTGACGGATCAGCTACTCAGTGACAAGGCTATTCCAACACCGATACGCGGGCGTGTCAGCCGGCAAGTCAAACATATGCCGATTTCAACCCAGATTTTCTTGCGACCCGTCATCAACCAGCAAGAACCAACCACGCTATTTCAACAACTGGACGTGATTGCCAACGATAGGCCTGGGTTGCTGGCCAGCATGGCGCTCTTGTTTTTGAACCATGGCATTGAATTACACAATGCCAAGATCAATACGCTAGGCAACCGCGTCGAAGATAGTTTCCTGATTTCAGCCTGTCACGGCCAAGCGATCAATGAAAGCCAAGTCACTGCGCTGAAGCAGGCTTTTAGCGAGTTATAACCAGCCTGGGTTAAGAGTTTCGCTACTCAAAATGATAATACTTGCGTAGCGGCTTTTTCACTTCCCAGACACAATCCAGGCCCGTCGCAAACGTCACCAAATCACCTGCAGAAAAGCTTACTGGTGTTCCTCCGTTGGGCGTCACAGTCACCTCGCCTTCCAGAATGTAGGCAATTTCTGTACTGCTGTACTGCCAAGGGAAGGTAGATACTTCTTTGGACCAGGTAGGCCATTGCTTCACACCTAGCTCGTTCAGACGCGCTGGCGTAGGCTTCTCAACAATAATCGCTGACATATCGCTCTCCATTTTTATAGTGAAAAGCTATTCTAATCACCTGTCAGTGCCAAATACAACCTTCCATGAAGTAAGTATCTTGGAAGAACCCATGCCACACGACATTGAATACGGAACCAGAAAAACCAAGCAAGTGAGGTTTTCTTAAAGATGATTTCAACGATCGGATGACTTAAAATATAGGCCTGACCATGTTTACTTATCCGCAACTCACCGCATCCGAACAAGCCAGTTTACCCAAACTGATTGCTCAACCCACTACTATCCCGAATAAGTTTGAAGATAGTACGCATCAGCTTTTTTGTTGCCAAACAACGGATGGTGAAATGGTGCTGAAAGTATGTAATGAAGCGACTATAAGAAAATCTCACTTCTGGTCAGGCGCAAACCATTTATTTGCTGCTGACTTCCCAAACAGTCTGGGCAACATTCATTCAACGCATTGTTTTTTGGAGAAAAACGGTGCGCTTGCCGTGCCAGAGTTTGTCTCAGCCAATGCCCACCGATACGTACTCACGCGGTACCTGCATGGTCAAGATATAGAAGCGGAATATATCACCGATGAATGGGTAATCGCGCTGGCCGAACATATTGCCAAATTGCATCAATGCACCTATATCGGCTGGGGACAACTACACAAACCAGAATTCTCTGCAGCAGAATGGGCTGGCCGTTTACATGACACGCTTGCTTTTCTGTCCAAGCAGCACGATACGGGCATTGCTGATCCGTTAGTGCAGGAAGTGTTAACGCACGCAAAAAATATCCAGGAAAGCGACTTTGTACCCGTGATGCTGGATTTGCGCTGGGATCAATTCCGCCTCATTCACGCTGGCAGCCATCATCTTGCACTGATTGATCTTGATGCGTTTGTGATTGCACCGCGTGCGCTAGACTTGGTATTACTGGAATACGTGTTAACACCCGCGCAATTGGCTTTATTTAAGCAGCACTATACGCTAATACACAATTGGCCTGACGTTACTGTGCAGAAACCCTGTTACCAGTTACTGCTGTTTTTGATGAATATACTGGGTGAAACTA
>DATMSK010000164.1:0-7021 GCA_035565395.1 Methylophilus sp.
CTGCAACCGTTTCACCTCATCATGGTTACGTTTGGCACCTTCAAGCTGCCTTACGACGACAAACCGGATGTGTGGAGGCAACTCTTTTTCGGCTGCCTTGCGGTAAGTGGCCAGGGCGACGTCTTCACCGCGTTCAGTTTCATTGAGGACGGCGACAGTGTCGTTGCTAGTCAGCGCTGTTTTCAGGTCAATCCAGCGTCTATGCAGGGTGCCGCTCAAGCTGCTCGAGTCTGCAGGCTTACCGCCTAGCGAGCGTACCAGCTCTTGCAACTCTTGCACGCTGGTAGCTACCTCTTTAGAACGACGCAAAAAGAATGTTTTCAGTTGTGGATCATCCACGTTCTCGGCCGAAGAACGGAATCCTTCTTCACCGTCTTTGGATACTTCAATGAGGTCATTGAGGGTAGAAATAATTTCGTTATTGTCTGCCATGTTTTCGTCTCCAAGCTATCAAAGAGTAGTTAAGAAACTTTAGTATGCCTATGAACTATCAGTGGCTACATCGGAGGAATACTTAAAGCGATGTAGGAATTACTTTATGTCCACAGGCATTGCTCAATGCTTGGCCGCCTGGCCTTTTTCCCTCGTTGGCGAGGACGGCGTGGAGGCCTGGTTAGCAGTATTGTCCCTGATAAGGTCAGGCATATTGAGTGTCATGGTCGGGAACGCAAAATCTACACCATGCGCCTGGAATGCTTTCATCAGGTACAGGTTAATGCCCTGTTGAATATCCATATAGACGTTAAAGTCAGTAGAGGTGATGAAATAAACAATTTCGAAATCCAGCGAGCTGGCGCCGAATGCCTTAAAGTGGGCCCGGTCAAACCGTGTATTTTTAAACGCTTCCACGGCTTTGCGTACGATGCCCGGGATGTCTGCAATGGTGTCAGGAGGCGTGGCGTAATTAATGCCAAAGGTAAACACAACGCGGCGTTCCTCCATGCGTTTGTAGTTATGGATCGTATTTTTCAGCAGCTCGGTGTTGCTACAGATGACCTGCTCGCCACTGATACTCCGGATGCGGGTGGTTTTCAGCCCCACGCGCTCAATCACCCCGGCAATATCGCCAAAGACTACAAAGTCACCGACCTCAAAAGGTTTATCCAGGCCAATTGCCAAGGACGCAAACAGGTCACTTAAGATATTTTGCACCGCCAGGGCGACAGCGACGCCCCCAACCCCCAAACTGGCCACAAATGCGGTGATGTTAACGCCCACATTATCAAGCACGGTTAGCAGGGCCACCGACCAGATAAATACCCGCAATATCCAGGACAACACCGTGGTCATGACCGGATTAGCTGCAGGGGCCGGGCCATCAATCGCCGCCAGGTGTTCACGCGCCCAGATACCCACGCCCTTGTTCAGCCAGATAGCTGCCTGGATGCCGATGGTGATAAACAGGACGTGATCCAGCCGCGTTGCCCATTTGTCCGGTAATTCCAGCACATGCAGGCCAATCAATGTGGCCAGGAGCAATAGCGTGAGTTGTTGGGTGCTTTGCAACACCTCTATCGAAATATCATCCAGCTTGGTGGAGGTCCTTTCGGCGATTTTCGACAATCTGGAAATGATGATCTTCCAGCCTTGATAGAAGCCAAGGTATAGCAGCGAAGAAACAAGTGCCGCATATAGCCATTCATAAAGGGGGATGCCTAACCAGACATTGGTGTGTAACCACTGTTCCATAGGGGGTTCCTTGCTAAGTCAATGAATCAAATGACATTTTA
Source organism: Methylophilus sp. (assembly GCA_035565395.1). Taxonomy (GTDB): domain Bacteria; phylum Pseudomonadota; class Gammaproteobacteria; order Burkholderiales; family Methylophilaceae; genus Methylophilus. The sequence continues at coordinate 1,731 of DATMSK010000164.1, forward strand.
AGTAAGAGACGGTTTACAGGCTGTAGGCGTGCACTGATTTAGCTGTCAGAGTCGTCCACATTGCAGTTGCATTCTCCTACACTTAAATCAGCCATTGCCGTGTAGCGCCTTGTTTTGACCTGTCTTCATAATGGGACGTGTCTAGTGGCCGCTTGGTTCGCCACGTTATGCATTAATGATGAAGGAGCACGACATGAACCCTATCCGCTTGTTTTACTTTGTTTCCCCCAAAAATCATCATGCCAAGTTGCTCACCGCAGAAAAGCCTAGTGTCTCGCAGTTGTTGTTTTTTTATGTATTACCGCTTTCATTGATTCCGTGCGTCATGATGTATTTCCGCATGTATGAGAGCTACCCCAAGCTGTTTTTTGATAACCTGCCCGGCAACCGGATGATGATGGTGAGCATTGAGCTGCTGTTCCTGCAGCTACTGGTGGTGTTGACCATGGCCTGGATTACGCAAAACCTGGCCGAGATGGTGAATATCAAACCTAATTTTCGTGATTCATTATTACTGGTCGCGCTTGCCACCACGCCATTGTGGATGACTTCGCTGTTTTACCTGGTCCCCAGCCTGAGTTTCAATGTGCTGGTGCATGGTGTGGCTGTATTGGCGGCAGTGCTGTTAGTCTATCGCGGGGTGCGTTATATCTTTGGTATCCGTGAACGCGGGGCATTGATCACCTTGAGCATGGCCATTGTATGCACTGCGGGGCTTGGCTTTGCCGTGATTCTGATCGGCTCACTGATCTCGTGGGAGGCTATTGAGCAATTGCAATTCGCGGTCAAAAAAATGTAATGACACCCTCTCAGGATGAGAGGGACATTGGCTTGCTGGCGCCTCCGATAGGAGGTGTCAACTGGTATGCCAGCGCATAATGAATGAGCGCGGCATTATTCGAGGCATCCATTTTCTTGAGAATTTTTGAACGAAACACACTGACCGAGCCGGGCGCAATCGCCAGTTCTATGGCAATGGCATTGACTGGCTGGCCCTTGATTAACTTAAAGAATACTTGCAGTTCACGCAGTGACAGCCGCTCATGCAGCAAGTGACGCTTGCCGTTCATCATGGCTTGTTGTTCCGGTAAACGGTAAGGCTGTTTACGTGCAATCGTTTTCATGGCTGCCAGCACCTGTGCGCTATCGGTTGAGTAGGGTAAATAGCCAGCGCAGCCCAGGCGTAAAAAATGCACCATGCGATCCGTCGATTCGCTGCCATTGATAATCAGAATGGGCAAGTCGGGTGCCATCTGCTTGAGATCACAAAATGTTTCCAAGCCATTTTTCTCGGGTGCAGAGACATCCAGGATCACCATGTCGTATTGCTGTGTCTTGATGAGTTGCAGCGCGTCCTGCGCATTCGCAACCTCATCAGCAAGGTGCAGATGTGGATCTTCATTCAGCAGTTCACGCAGTGCACTATGACTCAGCGCGTGACCGTAAATCAATAATATATTTTTCATGGCATGGTCTACTCATCTTTAATCTTTCGTTAAGGTGCTTACTAGCACCGTCATGTTCGCTGTTGTAGTAATTCCAGCATACTTTGTTCAGCCATGCTTAATGCAGGCCAATCGTTATTAGTCGCTTGCATAAGCGGCATCCATTTACAGCCACACACGGCGAGGTAGCTGTCGATAATGCTGGGATGCACGTAACTATGGCGACAGATGGCTGGCGTATTGCCAAGCCTGGAAGCTGCCAGCCGGATAGCTGCGACGATGTTTTTCTTTGCTTCTGCCTCACTGTGGCAGGGCGGAAATGCGCTCAGTGCCACTAAAGTATGCAAGCTGCCAAACCAGGTTCTGAAATCCTTGGCGGTGTAATCATCGCCGCTCAACTGGCGCAGGTAATCGTTGACATCTGTCGAACCGATTGCATGCTGTAAGCCTTCACTATCTACGTACTGGAACAAGGCTTGCCCTGGTAGTTCACGTAATTGGCGCATCATGCGCGCCAGACACGGGTCATGCAGTTGCACGCGATGCTCAACGCCACTTTTACCCCGGAAGTGGAATTCCACGTCATTGTTTTCAATGGCAACATGGCGGTTACGCAAGGTGGTAAGGCCAAACGATTTATTCGTCCTGGCATAAGCGTCATTGCCAATGCGGATCAGGGTGTTTTCCAATAACCTTATCATCATGGCCAGCACTTTCTGCTTACCCATGCCGGATGTTTTTAAATCGCGGTCCACTTGTTGGCGGATAATGGGAAGTTGCTGGCCAAAAGCAACCATATGCGCGTATTTCTTGTTCTCGCGCTGTAAACGCCATGCTGCATGGTAAAGATACTGCTTGCGGCCTTTGGCATCACGGCCGGTCGCTTGTAAATGTCCTTGTGGATGCGGGCATATCCACACTGACTCCCACGCCGGGGGAATTCTCAGCTTGGCGATTCGGGACAACGACTGTCTACATTTCAGGCATTGACCCTGTGCGTCCAGATACCTGAATTTGCCTCGCACCCGCTCACGGCTGAATCCAGGCGTGACTTCTTGCCGGATATAATGCAGCTTCTCCGGGCGAGCCGTACCGACAGGGCTAATTTTCTGAGATTTCGATGCCTGTTTGCTCAGCTTCGCTGACGATTTCCTGTGTCCGTTCTTGATGGGCCGTTTTACGGCTATTTCCATTACCTTTGACATTCCAGATCACATTGCCTACATCATCCGCCACTAATAAATGCCCTTTTTTATCGACTAACACGCCAACCGGACGTCCTTGTGCTTGACCATCGGTATTCAGGAATTCGGTCAGCACATCAATCGGCTGGCCAGCCGGTTTACCTGCCTCAAATGGCACAAAAATGACTTTGTAGCCACTGTAAGGGCGGCGATTCCAGGAGCCGTGCTGTCCGACAAACATGCCGTTCTTAAACTGGTCTGGCAACTGATTGCCTTTGGCCGGGGTAAGCCCTAATGAAGCAGTATGTGAGCCCAGCGCATAATCCGGTTTCACCGCCTTGGCAACCAGTTCCGGCTTTTGCGGCTGGATACGGTCATCTACATGCTGGCCGTAATAGCTGTAGGGCCAGCCGTAGAAGGCACCTTGCGTCACTGAGGTCATATAGTCTGGTACCAGATCGCTGCCCAGTTCATCACGTTCATTGACGACCACCCACAACGCGCCACTATCTGGCTCCCAGGCCATGCCATTGGGGTTGCGCAGCCCAGAAGCATAAATACTGTGCTGTCCAGAGTCCGGGTCTACTTCCCAGATAGCCGCCCGCTCTTTTTCTATCTCCATGCCGTTTTCACCGACATTGCTATTGGAGCCGATCGTCACGTAAAGCTTGCTGCCATCCTGCTTGGGCAAGATGTTTTTGGTCCAGTGGTGGTTGCGCTCAGCTGGCAGGCTTGTGACCTTGATGGGCGCAGCGGTAATTTCTGTTTGTCCCTCCTGATAGGGAAATTTGACCAGCGCATCTGCGTTGGCTACATAGAATGTATCGCCGATGAGTGCCATGCCAAAAGGGGAGTGCAGGTCTTGAATAAAGATGTGCCGCTCGTCGGCGACCCCGTCCCCATCGTTATCACGTAGCAGCAGGATACGGTTCATGCTCTCTGCCTTGGCACCGCCATCTTTCATAAATTTGCTGGCAATCCAGCTTTTGAGCTCGAATCCATCACTTTTTTCATGATGGTTGGTTTCGGCCACCAGAATGTCGCCATTCGGTAACTCGTATAGCCAGCGTGGATGATGCAAGTCACTGGCAAATGCCACCACGTTAGTCCCAGGCGGCGAAGTCGGCTTTTTGCCTTCTGGCCAGCCCACGGCTTCAGCCACATGGATGGTCGGCATCAAGCCTGTTTGGTAGGAAGAAAGGTCCGGGTCTGGGCCAAATCCTGCTGTTTCAGGCAGTTTGGCTGGTTGAGAGCAAGCACTCAGAGCGAGAATGCCAGCGGAAGCAATCAGTCGCATGCTGGATTGTGAAGGTGGTTTCGATGGCATGGTTCGCTCCTTTTTCAGTGTCTTTTTATCTGCGTGTGGCAACCACCTGATGGATGCCCGTGACGCCTTGTTCAAATTGAATGGCGCTGGCGGTCATATACAATCGCCAGATCCGGTAAGTGCGTTCACCGACGAGGCTGGCAACTGTCGCGTGATTGGCTTCCAGCCCGGCCAGCCATTGATGCAAGGTCATGACATAATGGCGACGCAAGCTTTCCACGTTAAAAACGTCAAACTTGGCCGCATCCATCTGCTGCAAAAAGTGAGGGAATGTGGACAGATCACCTTGTGGAAACAACTGGCGGTTGATAAATGCGCTGGACGCATCTTGTTGCCCAGCCAATTGCTCGTTGGTAATGCCGTGGGTCAGGAACAGGCCGCCGGGTTTCAGGGCGGCATGTACCTTGGCCAGGTAATCGGGAAAATGCGCCTCGCCGATATGATCGGCAATGCCAATGCACGCCGCTTTGTCATAGCTGCCTGTGGCTGGCAGGTCTTGATAGCTGCCCAATTCTATTTTCACCAGGTGCTCCAGCCCCAATCTTTTCACCTGTTTGGTGGCATAGGCATACTGGCTGGCGTTTTGCGTAATGCCATGGACAAACACGCCATAGTGCTTGGCTGCCCAGCAGGCGAGTCCACCCCAGCCACACCCGATATCCAGCAGTGAATCCCCATGTTGCAAATGCAGCTTGAGGCAGATCAGGTCCAGCTGGTTACGTTGTGCTTGCGCCAGGTCACGCGTGTTTCCTGAGAAATAAGCACACGAATGCAGCATGTGTTCGTCGAGCCAGCACTGGTAAAAGTCTTCTGGCACATTGTCGTAACTGAGTGCTACCGGGGATGAAGTGTCTAATTGGTCGGGGGTGGGGTCTATCTGAGGAAGAGAGGTTTGTTCAGGTTGGGCAAAATCGGTTGCCAGTGTCAGCGCCCGGAAGATCAAGCCTAATTTTTCGTGGAGTGGCAAAGAGAGCGATTCAAAATGTTCACGTAACTGCATGGCGGCGTGAAAGTCGCCCAGTATCTGGATCTGACCCGAGAAATAAGCCTCTGCCAGGCATTTAGGGTCGCAGAACCACACCATGTTGCGTAAGACAGACGCTTGTTGCAGGCAAAAGGTAAATGCTGGGTCACCTTCTCCAATATTCAGCAGGTTGCCATTCCATAATCTCACCGAAAATGCACCTGGATAATCCTGGAACAGGCGGTTCAGGATAAAGCCAGCCTGTGAAGTTTCACCGTTAGCAGCGGTTTGTACATTTTCATCCCATTGCCACGGCTGGGGTTGATCCAGTAATGGTGTCTCAAACTGCAAGGCGGTCGCGAGGTGATGAC
>DATMSK010000165.1:0-4981 GCA_035565395.1 Methylophilus sp.
TCGTGATACAAACCGAATCGCCCGGGCTCTCGGCTAGCCTGGTCGAAAAACTGGTCACCCAGCCCATAGAAAATGTCATTTCCGGCGCCATCGGTCTCAAAAGCCTGCGCTCGCAATCCATCCCTGGCCTGTCGATTATCACCGTCGTTTTTCATGATAGATCAGATATTTACCGTAACCGGCAAATTGTCGCCGAACGGCTGAACATGGTCGGGAACCGCCTACCGCCGGGCATTGTGCCCAATATCACACCACTCACCTCCTCTGCCAGCACAGTCATGGGGTTGGGCGTCACCTCAAACAAGCTGTCGCTGATGGAGTTACGCACATTAGTAGACTGGCATTTAACCCCACATTTAATGACGATCCCGGGCATCGCAGACATTAATGTCTACGGTGGCGAAGTGCGCCAGTTCCAGATCAAGTTGGATCCGCGCAAACTGATGCTTTATCAGCTGAATGTGCAGGATGTAGAAACAGCCGCCAGCCGTGCCACCGGTGTGCGTGGTGCAGGCTATATCCAGAACGACAACCAGCGCATTATTCTGAATACACAAGGCCAAACGACCACGCCACAACAACTCGCAAACATCACGCTGGTGCGTAAGCTGGGCCGGACCATACGCATTAGGGACGTCGCCGAGGTCAGTGAAGGTGCGGCCCCTTCTATCAGTGCCGCGGCCATCAACGGCCAGCCAGCGGTTTACCTGTCGGTACAAGGACAATTAGGTGCGAATGTCTACGCCCTGACCAAGCAACTTGAACTCAAGCTCGCAGAAATTAAACCTAGCCTGGACAAGCAAAAAGTCACTTTGCATGAAGGGCTGTTCCGCCCGGCCAACTTTATTGAAATCGCGATCCAGAGTTTGCGCAGTGACATTCTGATCGGCTCTGTACTGGTGATCCTGGTGCTGTTCATCTTTTTGTTTAATGTGCGAACAGCCATTATCTCTGCGACCGCCATTCCGCTATCTTTGCTTACAGCCATCGTCGTACTGTATCAATCTGGCGTGGGCCTCAACATCATGGTACTAGGAGGGCTGGCCATCGCACTGGGCGAAGTCGTGGACGATGCCATCATTGATACTGAAAACATTTTCCGCCGTTTACGTGAAAATCGCTTGCTATCAGCGCCGTTACCCGTGACCCAAGTTGTATTTCAAGCCTCTATGGAGGTGCGCAGCTCGGTCGTCTATGCCACGATTATTGTCGCTCTGGTGTTTTTACCATTACTGACCCTCTCCGGAGTTGCCGGTAAACTGTTTGCACCACTGGGGTACGCTTACATCTCGGCCATTCTGGCCTCACTGGTTGTCGCACTCACCCTGACCCCTGCCCTTTGCTATGTCTTACTGGCGAGGGCACCCCTTAAAGATGAAGACTCCCCCTTACTGAAATGGCTGAAAAAACGCTATGTCAGATTACTGCATCAAATTGAACACCGCTATCAAGCCATTTTGATGAGCAGTTTTGTCTGCATCGCCTTGGGCTTGGCGATTCTGCCTTTGTTCAGGGGCCAGTTTATTCCTGCTTTGCGTGAAGGCCATTATATTTTGCACATGACGGCCGTCCCGGGCACCTCTGAAATACAAACCCTCAAACTCGGCAACCAGGTGACCAAAGTCTTGCTGGACATTCCTGGTGTTAAAAGCGTTGCGCAATGGGTAGGCCGCGCGCCCAATGCCGCAGATACTTTCGGCACGCATTACAGTGAATTTGAAGTTGAAATCGGTACCGTATCCGGCAAAGAACAGGAACGTATCTTCCGGGCAATCCGCGAAGAGCTCGCTGGGGAAACGGAAGATGAAGATAATGATGGCAAAATCGAACCTGGCTTTGTCGGGGTTAATTTCGCCATTAATACCTTTTTAACCGAGCGTATTGAAGAAACCATTTCCGGTTATGCCGCCGGTTTGGTCATCAATATTTTCGGCCAAGACCTGGATGCGCTAGACAGGGATGCGCAAAAAGTGGCTGGCCTGCTCAGTGGTATCCGTGGTATACGCGACGTCATCGTGCAGTCACCTCCGGAAACGCCTGAGATTGTGATCCGCCTCAAACCGGAAAAGCTGGCACTGTGGGGCTTGCAGCCAGTAGATGTGCTCGATACTGTCAGGGCCTGCTATGAAGGTGTACCGGTCAACCATGTGTTTATGGGCAACCGCTCTATAGGCGTGAGTGTATTGCTCAATGATACCTCACGCGACGACATTGCCGATATGCGAAATATCCCGATTTTTAACGCAGAAGGCCAAATGCTGAAGTTGTCTGATGTGGCCTATGTCGCACAAGAAGGTGGCCGCTCCAAAATTCTGCATGCCGGCGCCAAGCGCATACAGACCATCACGGCCAATATTGCCGGACGCGACCAAGCGTTGCTCATAGCGGATATCCGCGCCACTCTGCATAATAAACTACAGTTATCCAGTGGGAACTACCTGGAATTTTCCGGTGAGGCAGAAGCCAATGCACAATCCCGGCAGGATCTGGTTATTCACTCGCTGGTAGCTGGTGTCGCGATTTTCCTCATGCTTTACATTGCCTTTGGCCGCTTGCGCAACCTGATGCTGACATTTGCTAACCTGCCCTTTGCGCTCATTGGTGGCGTAGTCGCGACTTTCTTTACCGGGGGCTGGATCTCTGTGGGCACATTGGTTGGCTTTGTGACGCTATTCGGCATCACACTGCGCAATTCGATCATGATGGTTTCGCACTTTCAGCACCTGGTAAACAAGGAAGGTTGCACCTGGAACCTGGAAACTTGTATTCGTGGGGCATCTGAACGCTTACCCTCAGTGTTGATGACAGCATTAGTCACCGCACTGGGCCTGTTGCCGCTCGCCATCGGCAGTGGCGAGCCAGGTCGCGAAATTGAAGGACCAATGGCAACGATTATTGTAGGCGGCCTGATCTCGTCTACTATCCTTAACTTGTTGATCCTGCCAACGATCATGCTGCATTTTGGCCGATTTGAGAAAAGCGATCACCTTGAGTGAGTTCCTGAACAATCCTGATTAAGCGATAAAAATCAACCGCTCTAGTGACAGTTACTCGCTATGCAGCAAATAGTCCTGGGGCAGATTGACTGAAAAGCCTTGTTCAAACAGCTTATATTGGGTTTGATGCGCTATCCAGGTCTGGAATTTGGCCTGTGTGAGCAATCTTGATAAGCCTTGATCCACAATATCCAGCGCCTGAAGTTTTCCGAGTTGCAAACCGTCACGCATCTCTAATAACCGATCATCAGATTTAACCAAGAGTAAATGGTTGGCTTCAAGTTGCCAGGCCAGCCAGGCGGCCAGGCTGTCTGATGTCACCTCCCAGGTTTCAGGCAGAGCCAATTCATTGGCGAGCACCGGATTCAACGCCATTTCACTCGGCAACCATACCAACCCACGATGTTGCCAGCCACTTTCTGCAATTTCAAGCGGATTACGTACCAGCGCCAGCTCAGGCACCATCGCCACCAGACTACGTGCCATTTGATCCATTGCATAAATCGCCAGTGCATGTGCTTGACTGTCATTAATATGCCCTTGTGGCAACGCGGCTCGCATGCGCTGGAAATCACGCACGGCATCTGCATACAGGCCACCCCCAGGCACGATAATGACTTTACCATCCCCCCAGCGGACAACCAGTTGCAGCCATTGCACCAGGCTGCCATAGTGTGTCACGCTACCCCCTAGCTTGATCACCCACATATTGTTATTCCCGAGTTTTAATTATTTGCTTTAGATTGTGCCACCAATTTGAAAAACTGGGAGGCTTTATCAAATGTTTCCTGGTACTCTTTGTCGCAGTCTGAGTCTGCAACCACACCCCCTCCAGCAAAGAATGTCATCTGCTGATTGTGTACAACGGCTGTGCGGATGGCAATATTGCTATCCATGCAGCCATCAAAGCCAATGTAGCCAATACTGCCACAATAAATCCCGCGCCGATGAGGCTCCAGCTCTTCAATGATCTCCATGGCACGTAATTTAGGCGCTCCAGTAATGGAGCCTCCGGGGAAGCATCCCCGTAGTAGATCCAGTGCATTAAAGCCAGGCGCCAGTATCCCACGGACAATACTTACCAGATGATGCACATTCGTGAACTTTTGCAACTTGAACAAGGCATCGACTTTCACTGAGCCAACCTCACATACCTTGCCAATATCGTTGCGCAGCAAATCAACGATCATTAAATTCTCTGCTCTATCCTTGATACTATGCGCCAACTCCTCAGCGGCCTGTTGATCCATTACCGCATCCATATGCCTGGGGCGTGTGCCTTTAATCGGACGTGTTTCCACTTTCTGATCAATCACTTGCAGAAATCGTTCGGGTGACATTGACAGTACTGCAAATGGGGTGCCACTGGCGTCCTCCACTTGTAAAAAAGCCATGAAGGGCGCCCGGCTCAATTGCCGGAATTGATCATAAGCCTGGCAGACATCTCCTTTGACACGCACGGCAAAGCGCTGCGCCAGATTAATCTGGTAACAATCCCCTGCCCGGATATACTCCTTAACCTGCTGGAAAGCCTGCGCATAGGTCTCCTGGTTCATATTCGGCTCAATATCGCTTATCACTGTAAAAGGCTCAGCGCCTTCTTCATTACGAGGCTGCAATAAGGCTTGGTGTAATGTTTCCAATGCCTCGTGAGTACCAAACCGCAGATGTGAAACCAGCTTGGTACTGGCGAGATGATGATCGACGACTATCGCCCAGTCATAAATGCCAACCAGCAGTTCAGGCACAGGCATATCTTCGAGCGCCAGCTCGGGCAATCGCTCTATACTGCGCCCGAGATCATAAGCAAAGTAGCCTAGCGCGCCGCCAGCAAATGGAATATCGGCAACACGTTCCATGTGGTGCGATGACAACCATTGCTGGATCTCAAAAAAAGGATCTTGCTGGGACTGCTGTACCGAGTCATTCACCGAGACTTGAGTATATGGTCGACGATGGGTAATTTTGGCGACAGGTGCCGCGAC
>DATMSK010000166.1:0-8567 GCA_035565395.1 Methylophilus sp.
AACATGAGCAGTTCTGATGAAAAAACAACGGTTGTACCAGTGAGCGTTCAGCCAACGTTAGCAAACGAACCATCCGCTGCGGATCAAAGCCGCCGTGCGTTTTTCCGCCAAGCCATGGCCGGTGCTTTCGGTGCTGCAGTCATGATGAATATGGTGCCTGCTGCCATTCGTAGCCAGGCTTGGGCAGCCGGTTCAGATGCGCCGGAAATCACTGAAGTGAAAGTCGGTTTCATCCCGCTGACAGACTGTGCACCGATTGTGGTGGCTGCACAAATGGGCTTCGACAAAAAATATGGCATCAAGATTGTGCCCTCCAAGGAAGCTTCCTGGGCTGGCGTACGCGACAAGCTGGCGAATGGTGAACTGCATGCCGCCCACGTGTTGTACGGCCTGATTTACGGCGTACAACTGGGCATCGGTGGCCAGCAAAAAGACATGAATATCCTGATGGCGCTGAATAACAATGGCCAGGGCATCACCCTGTCCAACCAGCTAAAAGAAAAAGGCGTGACCAGTGGCGCGACCCTCAAACGACTGATTGATAACGAAAACCGCGACTTTACCTTTGCACAAACCTTCCCCACTGGCACCCATGCCATGTGGTTGTATTACTGGCTGGCCACTTACGGCATCAACCCGATGCAAGATGTCAAAACCATTGTGGTCCCTCCGCCACAAATGGTGGCCAACATGCGTATCGGCAATATGGATGGCTACTGTGTAGGCGAACCATGGAATGCGCGTGCGATTTACGACAAGGTTGGTTACTCAGTAGCCACCTCACAAGACATCTGGACCGATCACCCGGAAAAAGTATTGGGCACCACCGCCGAGTTTGTGGCCAAAAATCCGAATACAGCACTGGCACTGACCAAAGCCATTCTGGAGGCTTGCCGTTATATCGATGCCACCAAGAACCGTCCTGAAGTGGCCAAGCTGATTGCAGGCAAAGCCTATGTGAATGCACCTGAAGAAGTGATTGAAGGCCGCTTCCTTGGCCATTACGACAATGGCATCGGCAAAAAGTGGGAAGACCCCAACTACATGAAGTTTTTCAATGACGGCAAGGTTAACTTCCCTTACCTGTCTGATGGTATGTGGTTCCTGACCCAGCACAAACGTTGGGGCTTGCTGAAGTCTGACCCTGACTACCTGGGTGTAGCGAAAAAAGTGAACCGCATCGATATCTACACCGAAGCGGCGAAATCTCTGGGCATTAGCGTGCCGGCCGACGTCATGCGTACGAGCAAGCTGATCGACGGTGTGGTGTGGGATGGCAAGGATCCTAAAGCCTATGCCAACAGCTTTAAAGTGAAAGCCTAATCTTTTTTAAGGAGAACACACATGAGTGTCGTCAGCTTTTACAAGGAAAAAAACATGCAAGAAAGTCAGCCGGCTGCTCCCGCAGCCACGACAAAACCGATTGCTGCCGTGGTTACACCTCTCTCAACCACTGCTGCAGTAGCCACCCCGTCTTTGCAGAGGCGCGGGACATGGGCGGCAACAGCCAAAATGGCGTTTGAATGGTTGTTGCCGCCTGTGATTGGTTTGATCATTTTTGGCGCGATCTGGGCCACGGTGTCTGCCCTGACACAAGGCCTGCCCGGCCCGGTAAAAACCTGGCACTCCGCCGTCGAGTTATTCAGTGATCCGTTTTATATCAACAATCCTAATGACATGGGCATCGGCTGGAACATCCTGAACTCGCTCAAGCGCGTGGCTACCGGATTTGCACTGGCAGCGATTGTCGGCATTCCCATGGGGTTTGTCATTGGACGTTATGCATTTATGTCCAGGATGGCAGCCCCCATCATCAGCCTGCTGAAACCCGTCTCACCGCTGGCCTGGTTGCCGATTGGCCTGCTGGTATTCAAGGCCGCTAACCCGGCAGCGATCTGGGTGATTTTCATTACAGCGGTCTGGCCCATGATCATCAATACCGCTGTCGGTGTCAGCAAAGTGCCACAAGACTATATGAATGTGGCCAAGGTGCTCAATTTGTCCGAATGGAAAGTGGTCACCAAAATCCTGCTGCCGTATGTCATGCCCTACATGATGACTGGCGTACGCCTCTCCATCGGGGCAGCCTGGCTGGTGATTGTCGCAGCAGAGATGCTGACCGGTGGCGTGGGCATTGGTTTCTGGGTGTGGGATGAATGGAACAACCTGAATGTTGAACACATCATCATCGCCATCTTCATTGTCGGCATTGTCGGCCTGTTACTGGAGCAATTACTGGTACTGGTCGCTAAACGCTACAGTTACGAATAACCCTCGGGAAAAGGATAAAGATTATGACGAGCAATGTCATGCAAGACCGTTATGTCCTGATTGAAAACGTCAACATGACCTTTCAAACCAAAAAAGGCAGTTTTCAGGCCCTGAAAGACATCAACCTGAATATCCGTGAAGGCGAGTTTATCTCCATCATCGGCCACTCTGGCTGCGGCAAGTCGACCGTGCTTAACCTGATTGCCGGCTTGTTGCAACCGACAGATGGCTACCTGTTTTGCGCCGGCCGTGAAATTGCCAAACCAGGCCCTGAACGCGCTGTGGTGTTCCAGAATCACTCCCTGCTGCCATGGCTCACCTGTTTTGAAAATGTGTATCTGGCGGTTGAACGTGTATTTGGCGACAAAGAAGGCCAGGCACAACTGGCAGATCGCACGCGTGCCGCACTGGAACTGGTAGGTTTAAGCCATGCCATGGAAAAACGGCCTAACGAAATCTCGGGCGGTATGAAGCAGCGGGTCGGTATTGCCCGCGCACTGGCCATGGAGCCTAAAGTCCTGTTACTGGATGAGCCATTTGGTGCATTGGATGCCCTGACCCGTGCAGGTTTGCAGGACGAACTCATGAGCATCATGGCCCGTTCAGGCTGCACTGCGGTAATGGTCACCCACGATGTCGATGAAGCCGTACTGCTGTCTGACCGGATTGTCATGATGACCAACGGCCCAGCCGCGACGATTGGTGAAATCCTGGAAGTGGATTTACCACGCCCCCGCAAGCGCCTGGAACTGGTAGAAGACGCGGGCTACACGCATTTGCGCAGCGAAGTCCTGAAGTTTTTATATGAACGGCACGCCAAAAAGGCTGCATAAGATATGATGCTGACGGGCGGCCACCCGCCAGCATCCACACCTCATCGAAGTATGGTTACCCCACATTGAAAAGGAGCAACACATGAACGCTAACGCACACCCAAGCCTGCGTCAAGTTTCCGTCGCCATTTTGCTGGCGGCTTTAAGTATGCAGGCGATGTCTGAAGAAGAAGCCTTACCTGAATACACTTTTATGGATGCGATCAAAACCGGCAAAAATATGACCAGTTTCAGGTTACGTTATGAAAATGTGCAGCAGGATGGTCTGCAACCTGGCACTTACACCAATGCAAGCAACACGCCCAACCCGACGGGGACACAGGACCTCAAGGACGCAAACGCATTAACCTTGCGCAGCCTGATCGGTTGGCAAACAGCGCCGTATCACAACTGGAGTTTTGCCGCGCAGTTGATCAATGTCAGCAAGCTGGATGATGACTTTAATGATGGCACCAACAATTTCCGCACCAACGGGGCATCCAACCAGAACAGCCGCATTGAATACGCAAAAGTGGCTGACCCAGACCATACCGACATTAACCAGCTGTACGTAGACTGGACCGGCATTAAAAACACCCGTGTCCGTGCTGGTCGCCAGCAAGTCAATCTGGATAATGTGCGTTTTATCGGTGACATTGCTTTTCGCCAAGTCATGCAGGTTTTTGACGGTGTTTCTGTGTTTAATAAATCCATTCCGGACACCGAGTTATTCCTGGCACACTTTGGAAAGGTCAGCCAGATTTTCACCACCGAACGTACCGGCGACCTGGAAGTGATCAACGCTCGCTATCGCCTATCCCCCACTGAGTCCCTGATCGGCTATGGCTACCTGAGCAATTTTGATAACCTGGGGATGGGGAATGCATGGTTTGGTACTGGTGCAGCGAACCTGGCAGCCAATCAATCTAACAAGATCATCGGCATCCGCCTGGATGGTACGCACCCGTTCACTCCCAATTACCGTGCGCATTACACCGCTGAATATGCCAAACAATCCGATTACAAAGGTGGGGATGACCGTATCGATGCCCACTACTACAAGCTGGGGGGCGGTTTTGGCATTGACAACTTTAACCTGCGTATCGACCAGGAGCTCTTATCCAGCAACAACAACCAGTATGCATTCCAGACACCATTTGGCACCAACCACCTGTTTCAGGGCTGGGTAGATAAATTCCTGGTCACGCCACGATCAGGCATTAAAGACAGTTTCGTGACTGCCACTTACCGTTATGGTGATTTTGTATTTTTTGCTGACTACCACGTCCTGGACTCTGACGAAAATTTCTACACCGTCAATGGTGGTACCGCACGCAATGGCAACCGCTACGGGACAGAGTGGAACGCTGCCGTCACCTGGAATGTGGATAAAAACTGGATGACCAAGCTGGAGTACGGGAAATTTAGCGAGGATGACCACTTTGCTGCCGCGGCCAATACCACCAGCAATGTGGCCGGCACCCGCGGACGTATCCGGGATACCGAAAAATTATGGCTGACTGCCATGTATACCTTCTAACCCAATAAGGATTTAGCAATGACTTCAGCCGCAAAAGTATATTTAGTCGGTGCCGGACCCGGCGACCCTGACCTCATCACGCTCAAGGCCATCAAGGCCTTACAGCAAGCCGAAGTCGTGCTGGTCGACGACCTGGTCAATCCGGCCCTGCTCACGCACTGCCCACAGGCACGCATTGTGCCGGTCGGCAAGCGTGGTGGCTGCAAGTCTACCCCGCAGCACTTTATCAACCGCATGATGGTGGCACTAGCCGAGCAGGGAGAAACCGTTGTTCGCCTCAAAGGTGGCGACCCTTTTGTGTTCGGGCGTGGCGGCGAAGAAATGCTGGCTTTGCGTGCAGCCAATATCCCCTACGAAATTGTTCCAGGCATGACCAGCGGCCTGAGTGCATGCGCCAGCATGGAGGTGCCTGTCACCCATCGCGGCGTTAATCATGGCGTCACCCTGATTACCGGCCATACCCAGGATGGCGGCCCATTACCTTGGCAAGCGCTGGTGGAAAGTAATACCACCCTGGTGATTTATATGGGCATGCAGCATTTGCCAGACATCTCACGTGCATTGATCAATGCCGGCATGTCAGCCGAAATGCCATGCATGGTGGTGGAAAATGGCACCCGCAGCGATCAGCGGGCAGTGACTTCCTCACTGCAATCCATGCCTTACCTGGCTCATCAGGAAGTCATGAAAAGCCCGGCCATTATTGTGGTGGGCGAAGTGGTAAAACTGGCCAGGAACACACAACAGGAAAGCGATTGGCAACACAATGTGCAGACCTGGTTAAACATGGCAACTGCGGCATAAACGCATCAAGCTTGCTATCGGCATAGACACAATATTTAATATGGTTTAAGAAACCGGAGATGAAAATGAAAAAGAGTTTTTGGGAAGTTGGCCACAAGCCGACCCTGTTTTCAGCGTTCTTTTATTTTGACCTGAGCTTTTTGGTTTGGGTCATGTTGGGACCATTGGCCGTACAAATCGCAGCAGACCTGCAATTGGAACCAGCGCAAAAAGGCCTGATGGTCGCAACCCCTGTGCTGACCGGGGCTATTCTACGGATCGTTATGGGCGTCTTGGTCGACCAGCTCAAGCCCAAAAAAGCGGGCTTGATCGGCCAGGCGATTGTCATCCTGTCTTTGCTGACTGCCTGGCTGCATGGCATTCATACCTACCAGCAAGCCTTATTGTTAGGTGTGTTCCTGGGCTTTGCCGGCGCTGCATTTGCCGTTGCATTGCCGCTGGCTTCCCGCTGGTATCCACCTGAGCATCAGGGAACCGCGCTTGGTATCGCTGGCGCAGGAAATTCTGGTACGGCCCTGGCAGCGCTGTTTGCGCCTGGCCTGGCCGTCGCTTTTGGCTGGAGCAATGTATTTGGGCTGGCTCTTATTCCGCTGGCACTGGCTTTAATCGTGTATGTATTGATGGCGAAAGATGCGCCTGATGCCCCAGCGCCCAAATCCATGTCGCAATACTTGTCCGTGCTGAAAGACAAAGATGCCTGGTGGTTTATGTTTTTCTATAGCGTCACCTTTGGTGGTTTTGTCGGCATGGCCTCCTCTTTGACCATTTACTTCCATGACCAGTATGGCCTGGATCCTGTGCATGCCGGTTACTTTACCGCGGCCTGTGTATTTGCCGGCTCCCTGGTCCGTCCATTTGGTGGCCTGCTGGCTGACCGCATCGGTGGCATCCGCAGCCTGAGTGCGATGTATATCCTGGCGGCGCTCTTCTTGTTTATATTGAGTGCGGGGATTGAGACGCAACTCATCGGTTTAGGGGTCGTGATGTTGGCCATGGCGGCATTGGGGATGGGCAATGGGGCGGTGTTCCAGTTGGTCCCACAACGTTTCCGCAAAGAGATCGGCGTCATGACCGGGTTGGTGGGCATGGCTGGCGGCGTAGGTGGTTTTTACCTGGCCTCCAGCCTGGGTTACTCCAAGCAAATCACTGGCAGTTATCAGGTGGGCCTGACTATTTTCGCGGGCCTGGCTATCCTGGCGCTGATTGGCTTATCCAATGTGAAAAACCGCTGGCGGACGACCTGGGGTGCAGCCACCGTCACCAGTGCTAAAATCTAGTCATACTCCAGAACAACCAACAAAAAGGGCGTAGCCGGATGGGGCTGATATTCAGCGTAGGTGAAAGTAGTTTGACCGGGCCAAGGGCACGCAATGAGGATTACATTGGCATTGTCACGCCCGCCGATGCGCAATTGGCCATCAAGGGCGCCCTGCTGGCTGTCGCCGACGGCATCAGTGGCGGTGCCGGGGGTGCTGAAGCGGCTGAAATGACGATACGTACGCTTTCGGCAGATTATTACGCCACACCGGACACCTGGACCATCCAGCATGCCCTGGAAAAAGTCGTGCAAGCCGCCAATCGCTGGGTCTTGTCACAAGCACGCAAACAAAGCGAAATGGCCGGGATGGCAACCACGCTTTCGGCCATGGTCTTGCGTGGACAACGCTATGTGCTGGCCCATATCGGTGACTGCCGCGTCTATCGCCTGCGCGAACAATCCTTGCAGTGCCTGACGACAGACCACGTTTGGGATAGGCCCGACATGCGCCACGTACTCAAACGCGCAGTGGGCCTGGATGACCAGCTCAGTGTCGATTACGCTGAAGGCCTGTTACAGCCTGGGGATATTTATGCCATCGTTAGCGATGGTGTCTGGGCTGCGCTTGGCGATGCGGAAATTCATAAAGCGCTCATGTTGTACCACACACCGCAACTGGCCGCAGAGCACTTAACGCGGCAGGCGCTGGAAAAAGGGGGGCAAGACAACGCTTCTGCCGTGGTTGTCAGCATTGAAAACACCGGCCAGGATCATCTGACCGACATGCTGGCAGATGCCCATACCCTGCCGATCCCTCCCAAATTGTCGGTGGGCAGTCAGATTGACGGATTTACCGTGACGCAATTGATTCAGGATACGCGCGTCAGCATCCTGTACCAGGTCAAAAATACTGCCGGGCAGCTGTTTGTATTAAAGACGCTGCAACCTGACCGTGCCGATGACAAGGCAACCTGTGAGGCCTTGCTCAATGAAGAGTGGCTGGCAAAACGGGTCGTATCGCAATGTGTACCGCAGATATTGCCGCTGACGCGTGACCAGCGCACGGCACTGTACTATGTCATGACATGGCATGCAGGCTTCACACTACAGCAACGGTTGAATGCAGAGCATCACTTTACCATCAATGGCGTCGCCAATATCGGCCAGGAATTGTTACGCGGCCTGAGCATGCTGCACCGTCTGAATATTGTGCACAGGGATATCAAACCCGCCAATATTCATATGGGCAGCGATAACCGCCTGCGGATTCTTGACCTGGGTGTTGCACTCAACACCACCTTGCCCATGCCTGAACAGATGGAGAATCCTGGCACGCCTAGCTATATGGCACCAGAACTGTTTGACGGCAAAGTGGCAGACCGCCAGGCAGATATCTATGCTGCAGGGGTCACCATGTATCACTTACTGACACGTAAATATCCCTATGGTGAAATCGAGCCTTTCCAGTCTCCGCGCTTTGGTGAACCTATCCGTCCCAGCCGTTATCGTCCGGAAATTCCGGCCTGGCTGGAAAACATTATCCTCAAAGCCATTGCCCGCAAACCGACAGACCGTTTTGAAACTGCGGAAGAAATGTTACTGGCGCTGGAGCATGGTGAGTTGCGGCCAGTGGTCATCCCGCGCACCCCACTCATTGCCCGCGCACGGCTGGTGAAATGGCAATGGCTAGCGGTGTGCTCCCTCCTCGCCAATATCATCCTGATTTACCTGCTGTTTGTTTCCTGATGCCCCCTGCAAGGGACACAAAACCACTGCATCGTGATTGAAAGGTCGATTCTGGTGCAATCGCATCATAACCGTGCATGCGATGGATGACCCACCCTTAACACTCTCATTTCCCAGACAAACCAGTGGGCAATTT
>DATMSK010000167.1:0-3341 GCA_035565395.1 Methylophilus sp.
GTCTTTGATACCAATGTCATGGGTCTGGTACATACCTTTCAACCTTTTATTTCTGCGATGAAAAAAGCCGCCGCAAACGGTGAAACTGCGCAACTGGCCGGGATCGCCAGTGTTGCAGGAATCCGTGGATTACCTGGCTCCGGGGCTTATAGCGCCAGTAAGGCAGCAGCGATGACCTACCTGGAAAGCCTGCGTGTCGAAATGCAGCTTTACGACATTACTGTCACGACGATTGCACCAGGCTATATCCGCACACCGATGACAGATATCAACACCTATCCCATGCCATTTTTAATGGATGCTGAGACATTTGCTGATAAAGCTCTCAATGCTATCGCCAAACAGAGGCGTTTTACAGTCATCCCCTGGCAAATGGGCATTTTGGCGCGCCTGATGCGCTTTTTACCTGCAGTAATATGGGATTACATCATGAAAAAAGCCCCGCATAAGGCGAGGCTTTGATCCATATTTTCTCTTCTAGCTTAGGTCTTAAAGCGTTTCAGCACTCCCATTATTTCGCTTAAAACGCCTATGCATCTTACCTTACCAACATTGCACAGCCTCTTTACATGACCAACGACTTAGACGTATTAATGCGAACAGATGTATTAGTCCTAACAGGCTATTTGAGCCAAAATGGCTAAGAGAGATAATTGGACAAACTCGCATTGTTTTATCAAAAAGTAATGGACAACACGCACCCCGCCCAACACCCCCTACAACCTCAAGCACACGAAGTCTGGCAAGATCAATGTCGTATCTGTTTAGTCAAGGGTAAATTGGTCCCCCTGCCTTATATTGAAGCATCGCGCTATGATGACTATGAATTTGGTGCCACCCTGGCAGCCATCAATGCCAATAGGCTGATACGCAAACTGGTTAAAAAGCAATAGGCTTCAATCCAACAGCGACAAGCCAAATAATGTTTTAAGCGTATCAGTACGCTCTGCGGCGGATAAGATTCGTTTTTCCACAACGCCATCGGCAATGGTTTTTAAGGTATTACCAAATAAAATATGCCTCCCTGCTTGCGTATGAAACACCACCAGCAACTTTTGTACAAAAATTGCATCCGGATGCGTGGAGTTCATATAGTTGGCCGGATAGAAATCTATCAATTCCCATGGCGTCAAATCAAAGGCAAACTGCGGTTGCCACGCCTGATCAACCTTGGCCTTGAGTAAAAATCCATCTGTATTGGTTGCAGTCAACATGAAGCAATCGTGATCCTGCATGACTTCGCTATCCAGCACTTCTAAAGACATTGGTGCACGAATCCCATAACTACCAAAACCCAGATCACACAGCCAGGCCTGTTGGTTTATGTGCACAACGATGGCCATATGGGTTTTTGGCCGCTTTACCGGGTAAAACATCGGCCTGGCGGCCACCAGTTGATAATCAAAGCCCAACGCCTGTAAGGCCATGGCAAACACACCATTGACTTCGTAACAATAACCACCGCGACGCTGATAGACAATCTTCTCGACAATATCCTCAGGAATGATGGACACTACTTTTCCAGCTTGTACATCCAGGTTTTCAAACGGCACACTGAACAGCTGGCAACGCATCAAGGCGTTCAGCGTAGCAATATCTGCAGCGAGCACGCCCTGAAAGCCAATACGTGCGAGATAATCTTGCAGGTTGAAATTAGCAGCTTGCATAGCACTCATGTGTCTTGCCATATTAAAAGTTGAAAAAAGCCCGCTTTAAGAGGCGGGCTTTGTATATTAACGCGTAATCGGCTTGTAGCGGATGCGCTTGGGCTTTGCCCCTTCTTCACCCAGCCGTTTTTTCTTGTCGGCTTCATATTCCTGATAGTTACCGTTAAAAAACGTCCACTGTGAATCACCCTCTGCCGCCAGGATATGCGTTGCAATCCGGTCCAGGAACCAGCGGTCATGTGAGGTGACCAGTACGCAACCTGAGAACTCCAGCAGTGCATCTTCCAGCGCACGCAGCGTTTCCACGTCGAGGTCGTTTGAAGGTTCATCCAGCAGTAATACGTTTGCACCGGAAATCAGCGTTTTTGCCAAATGCAAGCGGCCACGCTCACCACCCGAGAGTTGACCAACGATTTTCTGTTGGTCACCACCCTTGAAGTTGAAGCGGCCAATATAGGCTCGGCTAGGCATTTCAAATTTGCCCACACTGAGTATATCAAGCCCACCGGAAATCGCTTCAAACACGGTTTTGTCGTTATCCAAGCCATCGCGCGTCTGGTCCACGGCGGCCAATTTGACGGTAGGCCCGGTGATGATTTCACCGCTATCTGGCTGCTCTTTGCCTTGCAGCATGCGGAACAAGGTAGATTTACCGGCACCGTTAGGGCCGATCACACCCACAATCGCGCCGGGCGGAATCGTAAATGACAGGTTATCAATTAATAAGCGGTCACCAAAGCCTTTGGACACATTGCTAAATTCAATGACCTGGTTACCCAAGCGCTCACCGGGCGGAATAAATATTTCCTGCGTCTCGTTACGGCGCTGGTACTCAACGCTGGACATTTCTTCATAACGGGCCAGACGCGCCTTGCTTTTGCTCTGGCGGGCTTTAGCGCCCTGGCGTACCCATTCCAGCTCTTGCTTCATGGCTTTACGGTGGGCATCTTCCTGTTTCTGCTCCAGGGCCAGGCGGTCTTCTTTTTGTTCCAGCCAGCTTGAGTAATTGCCTTTCCATGGAATCCCTTCGCCACGATCCAGTTCCAGGATCCATTCGGCTGCATTATCGAGGAAATAACGGTCGTGGGTGACAGCCACCACAGTGCCTGGGAAACGCACGAGGAACTGTTCCAGCCATTCGACAGATTCAGCATCCAGGTGGTTGGTCGGTTCGTCCAGCAACAGCATATCGGGCTTGGACAATAGCAACTTACACAAGGCGACACGGCGTTTTTCACCGCCTGATAATGGGCCTATCATGGCATCCCATGGCGGCAGGCGCAGCGCATCAGCGGCGATTTCCAGTTGTTGTTCTACATCGCTGCCGCTGGCGGCGAGGATATTCTCGTACTTGGCCTGCTCTTCGGCCAGCTTGTCAAAGTCGGCATCGGGTTCAGCATACGCCGCGTAAATCTCTTCCAGTTTTTGCTTGGCTTCCATAATGGCACCCAAACCAGCTTCCACTTCCTGACGCACGGTTTTATCGGGGTCCAGCTGCGGCTCCTGCGGCAAGTAGCCTATGGACAAATTGGGCTGCCACTGTACTTCGCCCTCGTATTCTTTGTCAGCACCGGCCATGATGCGGAGTACGGTGGACTTACCTGAGCCATTGAGGCCGAGCAGGCCAATTTTGGCACCCGGAAAAAATGACAGGGAAATGTTTTTTATGATTTG
>DATMSK010000168.1:0-2650 GCA_035565395.1 Methylophilus sp.
GAAAGTGAAAACCACAGGAGGACAGGGCTCAGGCATCTTAAGTAGCATGAGCCAGGCTAATTGCTTTATTGTGCTTGATGAACGCTCAGGCCCGTTAGAGGCTGGGACGCTGGTCGAAGTCCAACCATTTTATGGCATTTGCTAAACCACTAACCAAGCTGGGAATACTTGCACGCGCTGGCAAGAATTATCAAAAATAGCTTATAGTTACGGGTCGCGGTGGGGGTTAATCATAAGGATAGTGGCGTGCAAGCCGTTTTAAAAGAGTCAAGACAGTTTAATCATTTATTAGAGTGGTGCCTCGTTGCTTCGCTACTGATCCATGCATTATTCATGTTTACCTTGCCCAAGCCGGATTATGATCTGCCGCCACCAAGAAAGCAGGAAATTCGCATTGAGCTGGTCAAAGAACAGCCCCCTGCACCTGTACAGCCAGCTGCCGAGCCAGAACCAACGCCGCCCAAGCCAATACCGGAACCACCCAAACCACAGCCAACTCCTGTCAAACAGGAACAGAAACCCATTAAACACGACCCAATACCGCAAAAACCAACGCCGGTACCAGAACCTGTCGTGGAGGCACCTCGCCCAGCTGTTGACTCACCCACACCGCCAGTGATTGCCGCCAAACCGACAGTCAGTGAAGCGAAACCGGAAGTGGTCGTTCCGCCAGCACCGCCACCTGAACCGGTCAAAGCAGGCCCGAGTGAGGGCGATATAGAGGCGGCGCGCAATGCCTTCAGGAATGCAGCGCATCGTGAGCTCAAGAAAAATCAACGCTACCCCAGAATTGCCCAGGATCGAGGCATTGAGGGAGATGTGAAGCTGAGCATCAATATGGACGATCATGGCAACGTCACTGGGATTGAAATCGTGGAGTCCAGTGGCAACAAGGCGATTGATGATGCAGCGATGACTGCCGCGCAGAAATCCCAGCTAAAACAGCACTTTACCGAAATACTGCATGGCAAAATCAATAACATTATTGTCACGGTCAGCTTTAAGTTGTCCAGTTAGACTGCCATGTTTTTCAAGCGAACATCCTCCTCAATAAACGGCGCCCACGACAAGCCTCTCAGGTATCTGCTGTTATTTCACGACCTGTATTTCATTGCCCTGATTATCCTGGCCGTCGCCAGTGGTGGTTATGGCATTTACCTATGGGACAAAGCATCTACACAGTCACAACGTATTAACTTTGTGATCCAGGAAATTTACCTGGTGCGCGGTGACCTTTACCGACAGACTAAAGAGTTATTCGATGCTTTCTTCTTGCAGGAAGAAAATGCACTGCATGAATACAACCAATACACCACCTCCATCCTTGCCCATCTGGAACGCCTGCAAAACATCGCGATTGACCAGCAGGAACGCGAAGCACTCATGGAGATCGAGCGCAAATACCGCAGTTTGGTGAATGAGGCACCGGCTTTGTTCTATCGCTATCAAAACAATCCAAACCGTAAAGCGCAAAAGTCTATCTACCAGGATATTGAAACGGGAATATTCAGGCATTACGAAGAGGTTTCCAAACGTGCTGAATACTTGCTGATGGTCAAGCAGGGTGAAATCGAACACCGGCTAGATGACGCCAGGAGCAATTCGATAGCTGTGCTCTCAATGCCATTGATACTGGCCTGCATCCTGATTATATATTCCCGGCGTATTCTAAAAAATTCTATCGTCAGGCCGATTAATGACATCATGCAAGCGACCAATGCCATCAGTGCGGGCAATCTGAGCCATCAGGTGCCTGAAGCGGGGGCGGAAGAACTGGCGGTACTGTCTCGAGAAATCAATAAAATGGCTGAAGACTTGGCTGCCAGCCGTGATGCACTGGTTAAAAGTGAGAAACAGGCCGCCCTTGGCTTGCTGGTACCTATGCTAGCTCACAACATCCGCAACCCGCTGGCCAGTATTCGCGCAACAGCACAGGTGATTGATGACCCCTTACTTGATAAAGATACCTTGGAATCTATTCAAGGCATTATCCATACCGTGGACCGCCTGGAGCGCTGGACAGGCAGCCTGCTGTCCTATCTGCATCCGATCAAACCCATGCTCAACCAGCTGTTGCTTTCCTCTATCGTGCAGGGCGCCATTTCCACCTTGCAACCCAAACTTGATGAAAAGCAGATCAAAGTGCTGGAGAATAGTGCCAACATCAAGCGACTGATACTCACTGATGAACACCTGCTGGAACAAATGTTATATAACCTGCTTCTAAATGCCTCGGAAGCCTCTCCCAAGGGCGCAGAGATCCAGCTTCGTTGTACACTGGAAAACAATCTTTTAATGTTAGTGATCATTGACCAGGGGCCAGGTATGCCGTTTAAACCAGACCCGCATGCACTGACACCCGGACCAACCACCAAGCGGTTCGGCACGGGGTTGGGCATTCCATTTGCGTTTAAGGTATGTGAAGAGCTGGGTGGCGCCATGTCTTTTGAAAGTGAAGCAGGCTCAGGCACCCGTATTACCATCACTTTGCCGCAGTAATATGCCTGACACCCACTCAGATGAAATTTGCGTTTTGTGCTTGCTTAATTTTGTATTTTTATCAACAATGTGATTAAGTGATTGTCATGACTACTATGTTTAATTCACCTGTTCCAGAACTCTCCTTACCGGCCACCTCCGGCCTGCAATT
>DATMSK010000169.1:0-11019 GCA_035565395.1 Methylophilus sp.
GAAGTGCCCAATGATCCCTGGGGCAAACCGTATCAATATCGTGCGCCTGGGCAACATGGCGAATATGACTTGTTCAGCTTGGGTAAGGATGGTCAAGTTGGTGGCAGTGACGAAGCGCAGGACATTACTAACTGGTAGACCGCCATGCACTATCAGGCAAAAGTTCTTAACGGCGCCACCCTGACCATGGTAGAGCTGCAGGCTGACGATGAGCAGGATGCTTATGCACAACTAAAGTCCAAAGGCTTGATGCCGGTTTCGCTACATGCGCAGAAAATAGCGAAAACCTCCAGACGTGAAGCCTTTCCGCTGGCATTGTTCAGCCAGGAGTTGCTGGCCTTGCTCGAGTCTGGCCTGAATCTGGTCGAAGCGATTGATGCTTTGTCTTTACGTCAAGACCATACACGGGTTGTGTTGCAAGGCATCCTGCAATCGCTGCAGCAAGGGAATGCTTTTTCTGCAGCACTTGAGCGCCAGCCAGCCGTTTTTCCACCACTTTATATTGCCACCGTTAAAGCCGCAGAGCGTACGGGTGACCTAGGTAATGCATTGTCACGCTATATCGCCTATGACAACCAGGTGTCCTTGCTCAAAAAGAAGATTGTCAGTGCCTCGATTTACCCCCTGTTGCTGATCGTGGTTGGTGGCCTGGTCATTGCGTTTTTAATGGGATTTGTCGTGCCGAAATTCAGCAGTGTTTATGAAGGGACAGGGGCTGATTTGCCATGGATGTCAAAAATGATGTTGCACTGGGGTACGCTGATTTCACAGCATGGCGAGGCGATGCTGGCGATGGTGGCAGGCATGATCATTGGCCTGGTGCTATTGTTTAAAACACCTGCTACGCGCCAGTCACTGCTCAAAGCGATCTGGCGCATACCGGCGATTGGTGGAAAGCTGCATCTTTATCAGCTCGCCCGTTTTTACCGCACATTAGGTATGTTGTTGGCGGGAGGTACACCCATCATGACGGCGCTAGGTTCCTTAGGCGGCTTATTGGATAGCAGCCTGGCCCGCAGCCTGCAGCAGGCACAAACCATGATCAGCCAAGGTCAGCCATTATCGCAGGCGTTTCAAACCGTGGGCATGACCACCCCGATTGGAGAGCGCATGCTGCTGGTTGGCGAGCGTGGCGGCAACGTTGCGCAGATGATGGATAGAATCGCCAGCTTTTATGACGAAGAGCTCGCGCGCTGGATCGACTGGTTTACCAAATTGTTTGAGCCATTACTCATGTTGTTTATTGGCCTGGTCATCGGTGTGGTTGTGCTCCTGTTATATATGCCTATCTTTGAACTGGCAGGGCAAATCCAATGAACCAGCTATTGCCGATCTTATCTGCCGAAGTATTGGCACAAGCCCAAACGCAGGCGATACAGCAGCAACGCCGCGTGATTGAAGTGCTCGAAGAGCTTGCGCCCGTCGACAATGAAACCATGGTCAGCCAATTGGCGCATGTATTGCACTATCCGGTTGCGACCATGCGTGAGATGCGTGAATGGCAGGTCGCCTTTGACATCGTAAGTTATAACGATGCGCAGCAGAAAGAATGCCTGGCGTTTTATGATGCTGAACAACACTTGATCCTGGTGTTTGCTGACCCATTTAACCGTCAGTTATCACTGTGGGCGCAGCATTCGGTGCAAGTGCCGTTTGAGTGGCGGCTGGCACACCGGCTGGAGATCAGTGCTTACCTGGCAGGCGAAGAAGAAACGATGCGTGCCATGGATGGGGTAGGGTTGTCGACCGAGCAAGCGCAAGAAGGCGACGAAGAAGTCGTCATGCAGCTGTCACTTAAGTCTATTCATGAAGATGCGAATCCCATCGTCAAGCTGATTAACTCCACCTTGTATGACGCGCTGAAAACCGGCGCAAGTGATATCCATCTGGAAACGCATCCCGGTGGTCTGGCCGTGAAGTACCGCATTGACGGTGTCATGGCCAGTATCGCGAATAGTCCGGGTCTGGACAGTGCAGAGCAAGCCATTTCACGTATCAAAGTCATGGCGCAACTGGACATTGCCGAACGCCGTATTCCACAAGATGGCCGCTTTAAAGTACATGCCATGGGGCGGCTAATTGATTTTCGCGTGTCTATTATGCCAAGTGCCTTTGGTGAAGATGCCGTACTGCGAGTACTAGACCGCAAAGCTCTGACCGAGCAGGCACAGGGCCTGAGTTTGAAAGCCCTTGGATTTGATGCCGATGTGATTGCCCGCTTCAGGAAACTCGCCAGTGAGCCTTATGGCATGGTGCTGGTCACTGGCCCGACGGGTAGTGGCAAAACGACCTCTCTCTATGCTGCCATTTCAGAGGTCAATACCGGTTTTGACAAGATTATCACCATCGAAGATCCAGTGGAATATCAATTGCCTGGCGTGCTACAGATCCCCGTCAATGAGAAAAAAGGCCTGACGTTTGCACGCGGCCTGCGATCGATTCTGCGGCATGACCCGGACAAAATTATGGTGGGCGAGATTCGGGATGCTGAAACGGCACAAATTGCCGTGCAGGCCGCACTCACTGGCCACCTGGTGTTCTCCACCGTACATGCCAACAGCGTGCTCGATGTGATTGGCCGTTTTATGCATATGGGTGTAGACCCTTACCACTTTGTGTCTGCCGTGAATGGCATTATTGCCCAGCGCCTCGTACGTGCCTTGTGTCCGCAATGTGCCGAACCCTTTGTGCCGGATGAAGAAATGATTGCCGCGTCTGGCCTAAACTTGGCACAGGCCTCCAATATGCAGTTCAAGCATGCCAAGGGTTGCGGCCATTGCCGTGGCACTGGCTATAAGGGTCGCAAGGCGGTTGCGGAAATGCTGGTACTCAACGATGAGCTACGCGAGATGATTATCGCAAGACAGCCTATTCGCCAATTAAAAGAAGCGGCCGCCAGGAATGGCATGCGAACCATACGCGAAGCAGCCGTCAGCGCAGCTGCCGAAGGCATGACCAGCTTACAGGAGATCAATCGTGTCACGTTTATTGCCTGACCTCCGCTGGCTAGGCCTTACACGCCTACTGGTCTTGTCTGACCGGCTGTGGGCTGAGTCTTGGCCAGCTGGGCTGCGTTCGCGCCGGGTGGTGGCGCAGCTAGAGTGGCCTGATTCTGATGTGCAGCCTTTGGCTTCTGCTTTGCAAGCCCTGATGGCTAAGCTCCCCGCTAGCCGTTGGCAGCGCATAGAAATTTATCTGACAGACAGGCATGCGCATGTACTGCAATTGCCTGCCATGGCGTCATCCCTGCTGACATTCAGCTGGTCAGGAGAAGAACAGTTAGCGTATGCCCGTGCGGTGCTGATGCAAACTTATGGTGAAGCCGCACGTGCATGGCCTTTGCGGTTGCAGGATATCCGTGAAGCCCGGGATTACCTGCTGGCGACCATTCCTGCGCTGCAGTCTGTAGATTTGTCTGCGTTGCTGACGAAGCATGCAGTGCAATGGTCTGTGCAGCCTTATGTTTCCGCACTTTGGGCGCAAGCACGGTTACCTGAACATGGCACGGTGTTGACTGCGGAGTCACAGATGTTGCGACTGCTGCAATTGCAGCATGGTCATATTGTGCATGTGGCAAGCCTGGCAGTTGACCTGTTTGAGGGGGAAACGATCACCGCTTGGTTGATGCGTGAGCGCACTTTGCTAGGGGTACAGGCCTCTCCATGTTACTGGTTGATGGAGCCTGGATGCGATGTCATGGCACTGACTGGTGGCCGCCTGAAACAGGCATTGTCTACACACTTAACACTGCAAACCTTATATGCGGCTCATCCGGTAACCACCTTGTGGCAGGAGGCGATGCATGTGGCCTAATGCCGATTACCAGTTTGAGTTTGCTAAGCCCGCATTTGCCTGGCGCGCAGTGCGCTGGCCCGGTGTGGTGTTAGTGCTCTTGCTTGCAATCGCTGTGGGGATTGCTTATACGGTATTGACGGAGCAAGCGGTGCAAGTGCAAGCATTAGTCCAACGCCAGCAACAGCTATTAGCGCAACATGTCACTGAACATCCTGCGCCAACTTCAGCGCAGAAGGCACCTCCCAAACCTGCCATCAAGCTCAGCCAGCCCGAGCAAAAGGCGGCAGAAAAAATTGTGCAACAGCTCAATGTGCGCTGGTTTGACTTGCTGCAGGCACTTGAGGCCAAGCAGGTGCCAGAGGTTGCCCTGTTGCAATTGTTGCCTGATGCCAATCGTGGTCAATTCGTCCTTTCTGGCGAAGCGAAGAATTATCAGGCACTGCTCAAATATGTGAGCCAGTTGCAAACTGTGGCTGTGCTTGAGCAGGTGCATTTACAAAAACACCAGGTCAACGAGAGCCATCCGCAACGCCCGGTCAGTTTTGAAATTCAAGGGGGATGGCAACCATGAAGCAACTCCGCTTGCCGACCTTGATGACTTTGCTCTGGCTGGGGCGCCGGTGTGCCTGGTACATCGGCTGGATCCCTATGTTGATGTCCGTGCTGTTGTTATTGGCATGGGTGATGGTGTTACAAGAACAGGCGACACAAGAAAAAGCATTTGATGCGCTAGAAAAAGAAATCCGGCAGTTGGCCATCAAACCGGTAATACCGCAAGCGTCTGTGCCGACGGTGATTGAAGAGCAAGTCGTTACTATTCCGGAACCTGTCCAGCTGGCTGAGCTCTGGCAACAATTGCCTGCATTTGATGACTTGTCTCCACGCATGATGCAGATTGCCAATATTGCGCAAAAACGGAACATTTCACTCAATGTGGGCGATTACCAATGGCAAGCGCATCAGGTCAACGCAGCGAGCCATGATATTCAGCAATTTGATATGCGCTTTACCATCCAGGCCGACTATGTCACTTGCAGGAAATTTATCATTGAGGTGTTGCGGAAATATCCCTCCATGGCATTGACCGGGCTAGAGCTGCGCAAAAATGAAACGGTGCAACCAACCATTGATGCCACGCTGACATTCTCGGTGTTTATCCGTGGAGGCGTACATGTCTCTTGATCCTAAAGCCTCTACGCGGCCGTTAGTATGGATCGCCTTGGTAGCTACCCTGGGGTTGGTGTGCTGGCAATGGTCGCAAGAGGATAGCAACCCAGAAGACATCGTGTCCAGGCCAGCCAAAGCATCACACGTGCCCGTTACAACGCAGGTAAGCAGACAGCAGCAGTTACCCCTAAAGGTGGTGCGTCCAGTAGACTCCGCGGCCGCAGTCATACCCTCGCCAGCGCCTTATCCCTATTTCACCCGGGCATTGCCTGAGGGCAAGGTGAGTCACGCCTTATTTGTTGCGCATGAGTGGTTGCCACCACCGCCTAAGCCACAGCCGCCCCCGCCACCTGAAGCACCGCCGTTGCCTTATACCTATGTGGGTAGCATGCAGGATGTCCCGGACGGTGATACGGTCATTCTCATGCAACAGAAAAAAGTACTGCTCTCGAGGCTGGGCAGCCAGATCAATACGCAATGGCGGCTAGACCGCGAAGATGCGCAAGCAGTCTATTTCACTTATTTACCGCTCAATAAACCGGTGATGTTAAGTAAAACAAAAACAGCGTCAGCCAGCCAGCGCCAGGCCAGTGCCAACGCTCAAAACAATTATTCAGAAGAAATGTTTAACCAATGAGTGCTTCAAATATGAGCTTTATCATGCGGGCTGCTGTTTCAGGGAGGAACATACCGTGCGTGCCATCTGCCATCGTGCTGGGAGTATCGGTATTACTACTG
Organism: Methylophilus sp.; assembly: GCA_035565395.1. Taxonomy (GTDB): domain Bacteria; phylum Pseudomonadota; class Gammaproteobacteria; order Burkholderiales; family Methylophilaceae; genus Methylophilus. The sequence continues at coordinate 5,701 of DATMSK010000169.1, forward strand.
TCATCCTGCAGTTTGTTCCCTCCTAAACTAAACGCAACTACGCCAGAGGGGAAGGTGCATGAGTTGGCGCAACAGGTGGCGGAACATCCGGCAGATGCGGTATTGCGTAACCGCTGGTTCCGCGAGCGTGAGCAAGCGATTAATCTACTGTTGACCGAGGCTGAAGCAGCAGATGCCAAAGGCGATATCGCTACTGCCAAACAGGTCTATGCCCGGATTCTGACCTTGGACCCGCACCATATCAAAGCCCTTGATTATGCGCGTGCCAGTGAGCGCGAGATTGTCTTGCGCAAACAACTTGACCAGGTCAAACAGCATATGGATAACCCTAAGCAAGCCTTGAAAGAGGTCAGGGATATTTTGCTGGAGCAACCTACCAATACAGAAGCACAGGCCCTGGAGCGACAGCTGATCGCACAAGAACCGCGGGCGCGTGCAGCTTTACCGCAATTGCAAAGCAATTTGAGTAAACCTGTCACGCTGGAATTGCGAGATGCTAATATCAAGGTCGTCTTTGAAGCCTTATCACGTGCTACCGGTATCAATTTTGTGCTGGATAAAGATATTAAACCGGAAACCAAAGCTTCGGTATTTGTGAAAAAGATGCCGATTGAAGATGCGATTGATATGGTGCTTGCGAGCAACGGGTTGCAGAAAAAAGTGTTATCACCAGCCAGTGTCCTGGTGTATCCGGCGACCCAGCAAAAAAACAAGGATTATCAGGATCTGCTGATCCGTAATTTTTATTTTGCCAACACCAGTGCCAAGCAATGCGCCGACATGTTGCGTACGATTTTGAAAGTCCGTGATATCTATGTCGACGAACGCTTGAATATGCTGGTACTCAGAGATCGGCCGGAGGTGCTGGCGCTGGCAGAAAAAATGATCAAGGCGCAGGACATTGCCGACCCCGAGGTCATGCTGGAAATCGAGGTGATGGAAATTACGCGCGGTAAATTAAATCAGTTGGGGATCCTCTATCCCTCGTCATTAACGGTGCTGGATAGCCAGTTAACGCTGGAAGCCCTTAAACGTATCAAGTCGTCTGATATTGGTGTGAGCCCCAATCCCAGTGTGCAATTCAAAACCACTGACAGTGATTTGAACCTGTTATCCAATCCGCGTATCCGCGTTAAAAACAATGAGAAAGCCAAGGTGCTGGTAGGTAACAAAGTGCCGGTAATTACCACAAATACTACGGCCAATGTGGGGACTTCTGAGAGCGTGTCTTATGTCGATGTGGGCCTCAAGCTGGAGGTTGAGCCGCGTGTGATGCTGGACGATTTTGTCAGTATTAAAGTGAATCTGGAGGTCAGTTCATTGGGGGAGGCCATTACCCTGAGCAATAACTCCAAGGTGTATAACATTGGAACGCGCAATGCGACGACCATGCTACGCCTCAAACATGGTGAAACCCAGATTCTGGCGGGTTTGATCCAGGACTCTGAGCGCAAAAACGCTGATAAATTACCTGGTCTGGGTGAAATCCCGATTCTGGGACGCTTGTTCTCCCGCCATATTGATGAAAAAAATAAAACCGAAATTGTGTTGGCGATCACACCCAAGGTCATTAGCAATGTGACCTTGCCGGAAGCCTCTTTTTCAGAGTACTGGAGCGGTACCGATACGGTCATTTCTGATAAACCGCTGCTCAATAGTGTGACAAGCAGCCCCTTGACGCGCACCCAACAAATGCGTGAACAGCAGTTACAACGCCAGCGTGAATTGAATGATGCTACCTCATCGCCTGTGAATGAAGTGCCTGAATCTGCACCTGCTCCAGAGCCGGTGACCATCCCTGCACCAGATGCACAGGCCACTGAAAAAGAGCCGCAGCCCGATTCGGCAATGCCTGGACTGTCTAATAACGTGAGTGATATTCCAGAGCAGGGAACGACTAGCTTGCCATCACCCAAGGTGATTCCTTAATGTCGTTGTGTCGTTTATTTAAACGTGGTGTGATGAGGCGCAGTGGGTTCACCCTGATTGAGCTCATGGTGTCGCTGGCGATTATTGCCATTATGGCCAGTGTGGCAACACCCATGATACAGCTGACAGTGAAACGACAAAAAGAGCAGCAGTTACGCGAGCATTTACGGGAAATGCGGCGCGCGATAGATGCTTATAAAAAAGCCTCGGATGACGGACGCATCAAGAAAAGTGCTGATGCCAGTGGCTACCCACCGAATTTGCAAGTCTTGGTGGATGGCGTAGAAGATGCCAAGGATGCCAAACATACCCGGTTGCGATTTTTGCGTCGTATTCCGCAGGATCCGATGCTGAATATGCAGGCAAATAACGGTTTAAACCAGCCGGCTGGTTGGGGCATGCGCAGTTATGATAGCCCACCGGAACAGCCGCGCTATACACAGGATGTTTACGATGTGTATTCCCTGAGCAAGCAAACAGGGATCAATGGAGTGCCTTATGCGCAGTGGTAGCTTCAAGTGCGTGTTACGCGGGTTTACATTGGTTGAATTGCTGGTGGTGCTGTCCATCCTGGCCTTATTATTATCATTGGCGGTTCCGCGTTATTTTTCTGGTGTTCAACGTGCCAAGGAGCAGGCACTCAAACAGCAGTTAACCACAACGCGAAAGGCCTTGGATGAGTATTATGCCGACCAGGGCCAGTACCCGGAAACACTGCAAGAGTTAGTTGATAAACATTATCTGGACAAATTGCCTTGGGACCCGATAGCCGAGCGTAATGATGGTTGGGTCATTACCCCACCGGAATTGCCACTGGTAGGGGGCGTGTATACCTTGCACAGTAACGCAGAAGGGCAAGCCACAGATGGTTCAGCGTATACCGACTGGTAGGGCTTATTGTGACATGCCCAAACAAACGGGGTTTTCTTACATAGGCGTCATGGTGACGCTAGTGATTGCGGCGATTGGTTTGCAGGGTGCTGCCGTCCTATGGCAACAGCAAACCCAGCGTCATAATGAGACGGTATTGCTGGAAACGGGTGAAGCCTACCGCCTGGCCATTGGCCGTTATTATGAATCCACACCACAGCCGGTTAAACAATACCCGCTACGCCTGGAAGAACTGTTGGAAGATAAGCGTTTCCCGGTCCCCAAACGGCATTTACGTCGGCTCTATCCAGACCCCTTTTTTGTAAAACAGGGCATGACCTTGATCATCAAGGATGGACGTATTGTCGGCGTGCAGAGCCAGTCCCTGCTTGAACCGATCCGCCATAGTGGGTATCAGGAGTCGCAGGCAGGATTTAATCAGGCGAAGCATTACCGCGAGTGGCTGTTTACCTATGAGCCAAACACCTTGGCAGATTTGGAACAGGCCTGGGTCAATCGGTAACCAAGTGGGTGATCCATCGAGACAGCTAATCGTCCATAGGGCTTAAGCGGGTTTTAAACGCTTGATAATAGCCAAGCACCTTAGGCACATATTGCCGGGTTTCGGTAAAAGGCGGCACTGCATGATGATATGTCTTAACGGCTTGCGGGCCGGCATTATAGGCGGCCAGTGCCAGTGTGACGTTTCCTTCAAACATATTCAGCAACCGCCTTAAATAGTGTGATCCCCATAATATCTGTTGGCGCACAGACCATTGTTTGACGGGGATGGTGGTCATGGTTTGCGCCGTTGCCGGGAGAACCTGCATCAGCCCATAAGCGCCTTTGCGTGATAAGGCTTTGGGATTGTAGCCAGATTCGGTGGCAATGACGGCATGGATTAGTGCCGGGTCTAGCTGGGTGGCTTGTGCGGCTGCTTGCACTTCTGCCTGATAGAGGACTGTCTTTTGCTTCCAATCCGACTTCACTTGCCACTTGCTATCAGTTGCCTGCGTCAATAGATCATTTTCAGTGGCAGTTATCTCCGTATTGCTGATAATGAGCTCTTGCTCATTGGAGTTATCCAGCAGGATATGCTCGGTGAGCGGTTCTACACCTGGCAGACTGCCTGCGTAGGTTGTACTGCAAAAAACCGTCATTGCCAGCAATAATGTGGCTAGCTGAATGCAATCCAAACGCAGGCAGGGAGTATTCATAATGGAAGGATTGTGCCATGCCTATATGACATGGCAAAGACAATCAGGTCTAGGCTAGGCCTCCGATTTTATGACGTATTCGCTGGGTGTTCATGCTTGCTGCAATGCTGTTTGAGCCACAAGTCATTCGTAGTCTATTGGCTTCTTCGCATAGTCTTGATCACTAATCCGTTGTCACGAATTTATCAATCAACTGACACGCCCGAATCATTTTTCTGTCACAAATTCTGAGCAAACTTGCTGCAATTATATAAATGTGCAAAACACATGGATACCACGATAACAGGGATGGATCAGGTCAACGACCAGTGGGCGTTGGCACTGAATGAAGAGCAACGCGCGCTTTTTATGGAAGTGATTGAGGAGTCTCTGCGTCTGCAGCATCGCTCGCACTTCTTTAACTGGCTACAACGGGGATTTCAGTGTTTATTGGCCCACGAAGTGGTGATCATAGGTGTACGTGGCCTGGAACGCGCCAATTATGATTTTGAATATCTGACCTCCAGCCGGTATTTTGGCGATACTCAATTTGACCAAGTGCTCAATGAAGAGGATGGCCTGGTCAATGAGGCATTTACGCAGTGGAGCAAGCTAGGCATGCCGGTGTTTTACCATACTGAGCTCCCTGACCAGCAATATAACCACTATGCCGTTGAACACGTGGATGCTGAGCGTATGCTGGCTTCTGAACTTAAACGTTTTGTGGTGCACGGATTTGGTAATGAGCATAGCCGCATTGCAACCGTAGTCATGTTTGGCCGGTTAAGCTCACCAGTGAATGCGCAAACAGCGCATCTGCTCGAATTGCTGATGCCACACCTGCATTGCGCCATCGTTAAAGTGACTGCCAATAAATGCCCGTCTGTGTTGTCCACAACCGCCCGTAATGGACGTATCAAACCTTTAAGCAAGCGCGAGCTAGAAGTGCTGGAATGGTTGCAAGCCGGTAAAACCAATTGGGAAATCGGCAGCATAATGCAGGTCAGCCCATTAACGATCAAAAACCATGTACAAAACATCTTGCGCAAGCTGGACGTGGAAAACCGCAGCCAGGCCGCCAGCAAAGCCCTCAAGCTGGGTTTTATTACCCGCAAGCAGTAAACCTCTCCAATTTTTCTCCTGTTCAATCGGCACTTTATCCAACTAGTCCGTTTGGACTAGTGGCTTCCTCTTCCCCTGTCATTTTTATTTCCTAGACTGCTCCTAATTTTTATGTGGGCATCTTGCTCAGGGCGGACTAGTCCATATGGACTAGGTTTGCAAAGTAAGCCTGTCATGTTGCCCCCCCATAATTTTTCGGGAT
>DATMSK010000170.1:0-3735 GCA_035565395.1 Methylophilus sp.
AGCGACAGCAGGCCAACGAGCTGCTTGCAAAAATCGCTTAAAACAAGGCCGGGTCTCCCGGCCTTGTTTGTTTTGTGCATGCCGATTAGCCTTTATCACTGACTGCCTTTATACTAGGCGCCATGAAAATTGCGATTGGCATTGAATATCACGGCGCCTATTTTCAGGGGTGGCAGAGTCAGCCGAATGCCGCAGGTGTTCAGGATGCCCTGGAACGGGCAATCGCGCAGGTTGGTGGTGAGTCCGTTCGACTGCATGCTGCTGGACGAACCGATTCAGGTGTGCATGCCTTGATGCAAGTGGCACATTATGAAACTTCGGTCCCCCGGCCTTTGAATGCATGGGTGCGTGGCACCAATGCGCATTTGCCTGCTTGGGTAAGGGTGTTATGGGCTAGCGAAGTGGCTGACGATTTTCATGCCCGATTTAGCGCTCGCGCCCGCAGTTATCAATACGTACTGTTTAACCATGCAGTGGCGCCAGCCAGCCAGCATGGCCGTGTCGGCTGGTATCATCGACCACTCAATATTGACCTGATGCAGCAGGCGATTCAAATACTGGTAGGCGAGCATGATTTCAGTGCTTTCCGTGCCAGTGAGTGCCAGGCCAGTAGCCCGATACGTACTATGCGACGTGCCGAGATTGTTCAGCATGGCAGGTACTTTATTTTCAGTTTCAAGGCCAATGCGTTTCTGCAGCACCAGATTCGCAACATGGTTGGTGCCCTGGTTTATGTGGGGCATGGCAAGCTGAGTGTCACTGGGTTTGCTGAGTTGCTTGAGCATAAGGACAGGCGGCTTTCTCCACCCACCTTTATGCCAGATGGTTTATATTTTACCGGTGTTGATTATGACGCAAGCTGGCAATTGCCGCTTTGTGAAGCTCGCTGGGATTAAGGAAAAAATACGTAACATGATAAGAACGCGGGTTAAAATTTGCGGTATCACGCGATTGCAAGATGCATCGACAGCGATAGATGCAGGTGCAGATGCGTTAGGATTTGTTTTTTATGCACCGAGTCCGCGGGCGGTGACAGCGGCAGCAGCGCAAGCAATCACGGCCGTGTTGCCACCTTTTGTCTCTAAGGTGGGTTTATTTGTAAATGCTGAAGCCCGTGAAGTACAAGAGGCTATTGCTACCGCCGGCCTGGATTGTTTGCAGTTTCATGGGGATGAATCAGCGGACTATTGTACGCAATTTAATCTGCCATATTACAAAGCAATCCGCGTCAAACCGGGGGTAAATTTGGTACAATGCGAGCTTGATTTTGCATCGGCTTCAGCCTTGCTGCTTGACACATATTCAGAAAAGGCAGTGGGCGGAACAGGCGAAGCATTTGACTGGTCGCTCATTCCTGCGGGTTTACAAAAACCATTGGTGTTAGCAGGCGGATTAAATCCAGAGAATGTGGTTCAGGCGATAAACCAGGTGCGTCCCTATGCGGTGGATGTCAGTGGTGGTGTTGAAGCAGAAAAGGGGATTAAATCCCCGCAAAAAATAGCTGCATTCATGCAGCAGGTGATGCAGTGTGATGCTGCACGTAATGGGCGGTTAGAGTAACAAATGAGATACGGAGTAACGCATGCAAGTCTATGACATGCCAGATGAACGCGGTCATTTTGGTCCTTTTGGTGGCGTTTTTGTCGCAGAAACCTTGGTAGAAGCCCTAGAAGAGCTGCGGGTGATGTATGAAAAATATCGCCATGATCCTGAGTTTTTGGCTGAGTTTGCTTATGATCTTAAGCATTTTGTTGGCCGTCCCAGCCCGATTTACCATGCCAAGCGCCTTTCTGACAAAGTGGGTGGAGCACAAATCTACCTCAAGCGCGAAGATTTAAATCATACCGGTGCGCACAAGATCAACAACACCATTGGTCAGGCATTGCTGGCAAAGCGTATGGGCAAGCCACGTGTGATTGCCGAGACTGGTGCTGGCCAACATGGCGTGGCCACTGCGACGATTGCTGCCCGTCTAGGTTTGGAGTGTGTGGTGTACATGGGCGCTGAGGATGTTAAGCGCCAGGCACCGAATGTGTTCCGTATGAAGCTGCTTGGTGCAACCGTTGTGCCGGTTGAAAGCGGCTCCAAGACGCTGAAAGACGCCTTGAATGAGGCCATGCGCGATTGGGTGACCAATATTTCTAATACTTTTTATATCATTGGCACAGTGGCAGGTCCGCACCCTTATCCGATGATGGTGCGTGATTTTCAGGCAGTCATTGGTATTGAAGCTAAAGAGCAAATGCAAGAAATGATAGGCCGCCAGCCCGATGCCGTGGTGGCCTGTGTGGGCGGTGGTTCGAACGCCATGGGTATTTTTTACCCGTACATCGATGTAGAAGGTGTGCGCCTGATTGGTGTTGAGGCGGGCGGGCACGGGCTGAGCACCGGCCAGCATGCTGCGCCATTGACCGCAAATAGCCCGATCGGTGTGCTGCATGGTAACCGCACTTACCTGATGCAAGACGAAGATGGCAACATTATTGAAACCCATTCCATTTCAGCTGGCCTGGATTACCCTGGCGTAGGTCCCGAACATGCTTGGTTGAAAGATATCAAGCGAGCAGAATACGTTGCGATCACAGACGATGAGGCGATGGCTGCTTTTCATAATCTCTGCCGTACAGAAGGGATTATTCCTGCTATGGAGTCCAGTCATGCGTTGGCACATGCCGAGAAACTGGCAAAAAACATGTCACCTGATAAAGTAATTCTGGTGAACCTGTCTGGCCGTGGGGATAAAGATATTAATACGGTGGCGCGCTTGGCCAATATTACACTCTGATGCTGATTTGCTTGCCGATCTGATGATTAATTTCATCGGGTTGGCAAAGCAAGAAACGTCATTATTTGAATTCATTAAAAAACATTCTTATGTCACGCATTCAATCTGTATTTTCTGCACTCAAAGCGCAAGGTAAAAAGGCACTGATTCCCTACATTACAGCCGGCGATCCTCATCCTGATCAAACCGTACCGCTCATGCATGCCCTGGTAGCGTCTGGGGCAGATATGATTGAGCTTGGTGTCCCTTTTTCTGACCCGATGGCTGATGGGCCTGTGATCCAGCGCGCCAGTGAGCGCGCCTTGGTACACAAAATGGGCTTGCGCAAGGTGCTGGAAATGGTAAAAGCCTTTAGGGAAACCAATCAGGCAACCCCTATTGTGTTAATGGGGTATGCCAATCCGATTGAGGCGATGGGGAGTGACAAATTTGTAGCCTTGGCTCATGAAGCAGGCGTGGATGGCGTCCTGACAGTGGATTATCCGCCGGAAGAGTGTGAAACTTTTAACCAGAAATTAGCAGCAGCCAATATTGACAGCATCTTCCTGTTATCACCTACAACTGAGCCATCCCGCACAGATTTAATTGTCAAGCAGGCGACTGGATTCCTTTACTACGTTTCCCTCAAGGGTGTGACTGGTGCTGCGAACCTGGATATTGTCGAGGTTAAAAAACGTGTGGCCGAGATCCGCAAGCAAACTGATTTGCCAATTGGTGTGGGTTTTGGTGTTAAAGATGCAGCGACCGCCCGTGAAGTAGCTGCAATTGCTGATGCGGTTGTCGTGGGTAGCCGTATGGTGCTGGCCATTGAAGGTTCAGATACCAATAACTTGATGAGCAATGTGCAGTCATTAATGAAAGAGTTGCGTACTGCGATTGATTCGGTATAGGCCAGTTTTAAGATAAGGCACCTCGTCGCACTATTTAAGCAGGAGAGATTATGAGTTGGT
>DATMSK010000171.1:0-6414 GCA_035565395.1 Methylophilus sp.
CGGCTTCAGTAGTCGCCGTTAATACCAGAAACACGCCGACCAGGATCACAGCCAGCGCGATATATTCCATGACATGAATCTGCTCACTGGCAAACCAGACGCCAACTGCAAACGCCACCACCGGATTCACAAAAGTATTGCTGCTGGCGACCAGAGGGCGCACATGATGCAACAGCCAATGGTAAGCCGAAAAGGCAATAATGGAGCCGGGCACAATTAAAAAGCTAATCGCGGCCCATGAGTGTGCCGAAATGTGGGCAGGCAAATGCTCATCAAATGCGACACTGAATAATAACGAGATCAGGCCGCCGCATAACATCTGGCTGGCAGCCCCCATTAAGCCGCTTGGCATGGCCAAATGTTTGCTCCACACGGAGCCTAGCGACCACGACGCAGCTGCAAACATCAGTAAACCGGCGCTGAGCCAGTCGCCTTGCAAACTGCCACGCGTATTCAGCAATACAATGCCCACCAGGCCAATGCCAATCCCCAGCCACTCACGACGACTGATCTTGTGCCCCCACAGGCTCGAAAAAACAGCCATCCAAATGGGGGCCGTGGCAATTGCCAAGGCTGCCACACTGGACGACACATGCAACTGCACATGCGAGACGGTCCCGTTACCCAACACCGGCAGCAATAACCCCACCAAAGCTGCACCACGCCATTGCATCCAGGTGGGTGCCGCATGCCCCATGCTACGCAAGATCGTGTAAAGCAAGGTGCCTGCCACGGTAAACCGGATGCCAACCATGATAAAAGGCGGGAAACTTTCAATCGCATATTTGATGGCAAGATAAGTGGATCCCCAAATGAAATAGGTACAGCTCAACGCAATGATCACCAGCCACCAATGATTTTTTTGCGCCATGCCGAGGCCCTTACCTTTCATTTCACCCAAAATAAAACGCTTGCTGTTTGACTCCACAGCAAGCGTTCGCCCATACCGTGATTACACTTGAGGATTCAGTTTTTCCGGTTTGGCATACAACTTATTCAATGCATTCAAATAAGCCTTGGCAGAAGCAACCACAATATCTGTATCTGCCCCCTGCCCGTTCACAATACGGCCACCTTTAGCCAGGCGCACTGTGACTTCGCCTTGCGCATCCGTGCCACTCGTGATGTTGTTCACAGAGTACAGCAACAGCTCAGACTCACTTTGCACCACGTTTTCAATCGCTTTAAAGGTTGCATCCACAGGACCGCCACCTTGCGCCTCCGTACGCTGCTCGGCACCATCCACGCCAAGGGTTAAGATCGCATGCGGAATTTCCCCGGTTTGTGATGCGACTTGCAGGTAAGACAGCTTGAACAGTTCGGCAGTATCCTGCACCACTTCATCACTGACCAGTGCATGCAAGTCCTCATCAAAAATCTCGGACTTTTTATCCGCCAGCTCTTTAAACCGGGCAAAGGCTGCATTGAGCGCATCTTCACTCTCTAGCTCAATCCCCAGTTCTTTCAAGCGGGTGCGAAACGCATTACGGCCGGACAGCTTACCCAAGGTGAGTTTATTGGCGCCCCAGCCCACATCTTCGGCACGCATGATTTCATAGGTTTCGCGATGCTTAAGCACGCCATCCTGATGAATGCCAGACTCATGCGCGAATGCATTGGCACCGACAATCGCCTTGTTTGGTTGTACGGGATAACCAGTAATCGTCGACACCAGCTTGGAAGCAGGCACAATTTGCGTAGTATCAATACGCGTCGTCAGATTGAAAATATCACTGCGGGTTTTAATCGCCATGACGATCTCTTCAAGGCTGGCATTACCCGCACGCTCACCCAAACCATTAATCGTACACTCGACCTGACGCGCACCGTTCATCACGGCCGACAGTGAGTTGGCCACGGCCATTCCAAGGTCATTGTGGCAATGCGTGGACCAGACTACCTTATCAGAATTTTTGACGCGCTTGATCAGCTCGGCCATGCGCTCACCCCAAACAGAAGGAATGCTATAACCAACCGTATCAGGCACATTGATGGTTTTGGCCCCAGCTTCAATCACGGCTTCAAACACGCGTACCAGGAAATCGATTTCTGAACGTACTGCGTCTTCCGCAGAAAACTCCACATCTTGCGTATATTCGCGTGCCCACTTCACGGCCTGCACGGCGCGCTCGACCACCTGGTCTTCGCTCATGCGCAGTTTGTTTTCCATATGGATTTTGCTGGTCGCGATAAAGGTATGTATGCGGCCTTTGGCCGCATGTTGAATTGCCTCACCTGCGCGGCGTACGTCGTTTTCGCTGGCGCGGGCCAGTGAGCACACGGTGGAGGTTTTAATCACTTTGGCAATTTCAGAGATCGCGTCAAAATCGCCAGGGCTGGCGGCTGCAAAACCAGCTTCAATCACGTCCACACCCAGTTTTTCCAGCTGACGTGCAATACGGATTTTTTCTTCTTTGGTCATCGCTGCGCCGGGACTTTGTTCACCATCACGTAGCGTAGTATCAAAAATAATAATTTGTTCCATGACTGTTCCTAATCTGATAGGCGGGAATTTTACTCGCTTGTCCTACACTTGACCATCACCTTAAATGTTTTAACCAGTTGATACGACGCATAAAAAACGCGCCTTTGAGGCGCGTTTTCAATGAACCGACAATGCATCAGGCAGATTTTTTTGCCTCTAGCCTGCCGCGCACCCACATGTAGTATCCAGACAAGGCATAGACAAATACCACGCTGAACAACACCTCAGGCGGACTATATGAAATCAACACAAATGCCATGACCACCGCCAGGATCGCCACGAACGGCACTGAGTGCCTGAGATTGATATCCTTGCCGCTGTAGAACTTGAGATCAGACACCATGGAACCGGCAGCGAATATGGTCAAAAACCAGGCAATCCACTTCACCTGCAAGGCACCAAAGAAAATTTCACGGCCATCAATATTGTATTCATAAGACACCCAGACAAAGCCGGCCAGCAAGGCAGCAGCGGCCGGGCTGGGCAAGCCCTGGAAAAAGCGTTTATCCTGGAACGGGTCATCAAGCTTGGTGTTAAAGCGGGCCAAGCGCAACGCTGCACAGGCACAATAAATAAAGGCAGCAATCCAGCCTAATTTATTCATGGGCTGCAATGCCCATACATACATAATCAAGGCTGGAGCCACCCCAAACGACACCATGTCAGACAAACTGTCATACTCCGCACCAAAAGCACTCTGCGTTTTGGTCATACGTGCCACACGGCCATCTAGTCCGTCCATCACCATCGCAATAAAAATCGCAATCGCCGACTGCTCAAAATGCTGGTTCATCGCCTGAACAATGGCATAAAAACCACCGAATAAGGCAGCAGAAGTAAATAAATTCGGGAGCAGATAAATGCCACGCTGACGCAAGCTGGTGTGTTCTTCACGTCGTGATAGGCGGGTTTGTGGTTCAGACATAAGAAAGATCAAGAATAGAGATGTGTACATTGTTGCGGGCAATGGCAAAAAATGCAAGCATGGCCGGAGAGTCCAAAAGCCTGGTCGCAGCATCAGGAGCCACCCTCACGCTGTGCTAAAATATTGGTTTATTTCAGCTATTTATCGTCATCTTCATGCAGTTTTCCTTACACAATACCGATGGCCTCGCCCGGCGCGGCACCGTCAGCCTGCCTCATGGCGAAGTACAAACCCCGGCGTTTATGCCTGTCGGCACTTATGGCACGGTCAAGGCCATGTCCCCGCAAGAACTCAATGATATCCAGGCACATATCGTCCTTGGTAACACCTTTCATTTATGGCTGCGCCCTGGGTTGGACGTGATTGCAGCGCATGAAGGCCTGCATAAATTCATGGGCTGGAGCAATCCCATTCTGACGGATTCAGGCGGCTTCCAGGTATGGAGCCTGGGAGACTTGCGTAAAATCACCGAAGAAGGTGTGAAATTCCAGTCACCCATCAATGGTGACCGCTGCTTTTTAACGCCGGAAGAATCCATGCGCATTCAGCGCGTGCTCAACAGTGACATCGTCATGATTTTCGACGAATGCACTCCCTACCCAGCCAGCCACGACCAGGCACGCAGGTCTATGGAACTGAGCCTGCGCTGGGCGCAACGTAGCCGGGATGCATTTAATGTGTACCAAACCCAGACGATTGCGCAAACACTGACCATGCTCGGCGGCCCACAAGAAGTGAGTCAACTTCGCTCAGAAGCTGTGCCGAACAACGGCAACGCACTCTTTGGCATTATCCAAGGCGGCATGTACGAAGACCTTCGTGATATTTCGCGCAATGGCCTGGAAGCGATTGGCTTCGATGGCTACGCTATCGGTGGTTTATCTGTGGGCGAACCCAAGGAAGACATGCTACGCATTTTGGCGCACACTGCACCGCAAATGCCTAAAGACAAACCACGCTACCTCATGGGCGTCGGCACACCCGAAGACTTGGTTGATGCTGTCAGCTATGGCATTGATATGTTTGATTGCGTGATGCCAACCCGCAACGCACGTAATGGCTGGCTATTCACGCAGTATGGGGATGTCAAAATCAAGAATGCCAGCTATAAAACGGATACCCGCCCCCTGGATGAAGAATGCGAATGCTATACCTGCCAGAACTTCAGCCGCGCTTATTTGCATCACTTGCACCGCATAGGCGAAATTCTTGGGGCGCGCTTGAATACCATACATAACCTGCATTATTACCAGGTGCTGATGCAGGGAATGCGGGCGGCGATTGAAGAGAACCGTTTTGAGGCGTTTAAGGCGGAATTTGCTCGGAAGCGGGCGGAGAAACGTTAACGCCGCAATCTGGCGCATGAGTGAGTCGCAACAAGGCATTATTTAGAACAAAGGTCACTCTCATTACAACACTCTATTTCGCCTCTCGGCGAGTTACTTTCTGGTGCTTGTCCCCCAGAAAGTAACCAAAGAGGACGACACCCAGCCATCACGACCTTCGGCTCCCTTGCGTTGCTCAACAAAGTAGGCGTCCATCGAAACTCGCCCTAGCGGCTTGCACACTTCGCAAGCCACCGCGGAACTCGAACAGCCGATGGCCGACTTCCCCCACTTCGTCTCCGCTACTCAGCGTGATGGGATGGGATTCATCTCGCCAAACTCACAGCGTAGAAGTTTGGACATTTAAAAACTCAAATTCTTTTCTTTAATCCACAAACGGTAGCGCTAATGCGTTTTCGGGCCCCTATCTGCCGCGCCGAGTAGCGCAGGCAAAATTAGATGAAGCGAGCGGCTGTTCGAATCCCGCGGTGGCCTGCGTTTTGTGCAGGCCGCTAGGATGAGTTTCGCGAGCGCTTATTTTGACGAGCAACGCAGGATAAAAGCGGGAGCTAGGGTGCACTTTCTTTTGGTTACTTATTCTTTGGGCAAGCAAAGAAAAGTAACTCGCCGAAGGGCGAAAAAGAACATCAAAGACAACAAGAAACCATCCGCGTGGGTGTACATGCCCACCCTACCGCTGAACTAAGTATTCACGCTACCTGAATCCTGCCTCTGCCAAAATGACGACTTGTTGCAGGGTACGCTGGTTCTACGAAAGCCAGCTGTTCCGTCGGTGCAGGGCATGGTCTATCCCCTGCTAGACCTTACGCCGGACAGCCTTCACCCCTTTTTAGCAAACTACTTCCATACACCCTCGAATCACAACCCGCCATTTATTCTTCCCCCGCCTGTGCTAGAATCCCGTGTTATTTCTTAGATTGACTCAGGAACAAAGTATATGTTTATCAGCAACGCATACGCAGCTGCCGCTCCAGCCACCGACATCATGAGCTTTTTGCCTATGGTGGTGATTTTTGTCTTGTTTTACTTCATGTTGATCCGCCCGCAAATGAAGCAGGCCAAACAGCATAAATCCATGCTGGAAACACTGAAAGCCGGAGATGAAGTGGCGACCACCGGTGGTATCGTGGGTAAAGTGACAAAAGTAAGTGAGCACTTTGTCAGCATTGAAATTTCAGCCAATACTGTGGTCAATGTACAAAAACATACTGTACAAACTCTGCTGCCTCCAGGCACTTTGAAATCCATTTAACCTGACCGTTTAAATAAACCAAGACCCGCGAGTCTTTCATTCTGACCAAGAGTTTCTTATGAACCGTTATCCGATATGGAAATTCGTGCTGATCGGCACAGTGTTTATCATTGGCCTGCTGTACACGATCCCAAACTTTTTTGGTGAATCGCCAGCAGTACAAATCAGCCCGGCCAAAACCTCTCTTAAGCTAGATGAGAGCCTGTTACAAAAAGTGGAAAGCACGCTGAAACTGGCCAACATTCCATTTGACGGTCTGTTTATGGATGCCAGCGGCGTGAAAGTACGCTTCGCCAATACCGATACCCAGTTACTGGCAAAAGACAAACTGGTCGCCAATCTGGGCAAAGACTACACCGTTGCTCTCAACTTGGTGCCACAAACGCCTAACTGGTTGCAAAGCATC
>DATMSK010000172.1:0-7928 GCA_035565395.1 Methylophilus sp.
CGCCGGTTTGCTTCGCCACCGCAGCAACCACTTGGGCAACCGCAGACTCAGAGCGGCCATTGATAATCACCTGCGCGCCTTCCTGCGCCAGCTGACTGGCAATGGCCAAGCCAATGCCAGCGGTGGATCCAGAGACAAGTGCTGTTTTGCCTACCAGTTGCAAGTCCATATTCACTCCTGTTTTGAGTCTTCGGTGATTAAAGAATCGTATCCGCCTAAAACTTGATTTTTGAAGCAACCAGTGAGGCGGCTGCCGTCCTGGTTTCTACCCCGAGCTTCTGGAAAACATGCTCAAGGTGCTTATTGATGGTACGAGGGCTGGTGCCCAAAATTTCGCCCACATCCTTGTTGGTTTTACCTTTGACAGTCCAGTACAACACCTCAGACTCACGCTTGGTCAGCTGGAACAGTTTACCCAGCGACTCAATCTGTGCTTCATCTGAGTATTCTCGCAACACCACCACCCACTGCTCTTCGCTGGTATTGGCCACGGTCAGGCTCAAGCGTGCATTGCCCTGGTTGACGTTGAGGGTTTGCATGGACTGTCCACTGGAAAATTGCTGGATACAGCTTTCCAGCCACAGGTAAATCATGGGTGGCAAAGTTTGTACCGCACTATAGGCTTCTTTGGCTGCCCATTCAGCAAAATATTGCTCCAGGTATTGCTTGGCCAGCGGGGTTTGCCACACCAGGCGTTTGTCTGTCGGCAGGATCGCAATCGTTGCCTGGCCAAAGGCATCCAGTGCTGAAGTTGCCTGGTGCATTTTTGTCGCATTCTGGACATGCACCTTGAGGCGGGCCAGCACTTCTGCCGGACGTACCGGTTTGGTCACGTAGTCCACACCACCCGCATCAAACGCCATGGTCACGTGTTCTACCTCAGTCAGGCCGGTCATGAAAATCACCGGGATATGTTGCGTTTCTGCCGCAGCCTTGATGCGCCTGCAGGTGGCAAAACCATCAAGGCCCGGCATCATGGCATCCATTAAAATTACATGTGGCTGCATGAGGTGTGCAACCTGCAATGCCATCTCGCCCGAGTTCGCCACATAGACCTGATAGCCGGACTCATCCAGTGCATCATGCAGATAGGCCAGGTTTTCTGGCACATCATCCACAATTAACACGGTATGGTTTGGACTGGTAGTCATTTGGCGTGCTCCTCAAGCAAGCTTTGCAGTTTAGCAAAATCAAAACGTTCCATGGCCTGTTGTAGTGCATTAATCAATGTTTGATGCTGCGAATGTTCACGATTGAGGGTGGCCAACACCTCACGGACGCCCTTGACGTAGCCCATGCGTGCAAATTGTGCCAGGTTTTCCAGCAAGACATCAGGAATCGGTGGTAATGATACGCCGTCTGCTGCAGATGCAGCTGCAATGACCGGTGACAACCGTTTGTTCTCTTTACTATCAGCATAGCGCCAAGTCAGGCCTAATTGATTGCCTATCCAATCCAGCACCTCTTCGAGATTGACGGGTTTGACAAAGAAATCATGGGCCGGAATTTTGGCCTGATTATCCAGGCTACGGTCATAGGCATTGGCCGAAATAATCGCAATCGGCAACTTGGCGTGATGCACCTGGCGGATAATATAGGCCGCTTCCCAGCCATCCATGACGGGCATGGCCAGATCCATGAGGATCAGGTCGGCATGAATCATCTGGTACTGGTTGACGCACGCTTGCCCGTTACCCGCTTCATGCACAATAAAACCCAATGGCTGCAGGGTATTGCGCAACAACTCGCGATCAACCTCTTCATTATCCACGACTAGGATAGTGCGTATTGGCCCCTCGTAACCGATCCGCTGGCGTACGGCAGTTTTTGATAAATGTGCAGTCTCACGAATCTGCGGCAAGAACAAGCGGATTTCAAAGCGCGTGCCACGACCCATCACGCTATTAAAATGCATTTCCCCGCCCATGAGCTGGGTCAGCAATTTACTGATTGTCAGCCCAAGGCCGGTACCGCCAATGCCAACCACATCTGCAGCACTGCCTCGCTCAAACGGTTCAAAAATTTTCTCAACCTCGTTCGGCGCAATCCCTGGGCCGGTATCTTCAATATCAATCTGTGCGATTTCGCGTGCATAACTGACGCGGAAAGTAACACTGCCCTTGGTGGTGAACTTGACCGCATTGCCCAGGATATTGACCAGAATCTGCATCAAGCGTTTATGGTCTGCACGAACATATTCCGGCAAATTGCCTTGCCGTTCAAAATAAAATGCCAATCCTTTGTTTTGTGCCTGGATTTCAAACATGCTGACAATCTGGCTAATAAACTCGGGAAAGTGCAGCGGCTTGACATCAAACGCCATCTTGCCGCTCTCAATACGTGCAATATCCAGCGTACTCTCAATCAGTGATAACAAATGTTCGCCACCACGGCTAATGGTTCTAATCGCCTGCCTGCGGTGCTCGGGAATACTGTCATCGTTAGTCAGCAATTGTGCATAACCAAGGATACTATTCAAGGGAGTACGCAACTCATGACTAATGCCAGTAATATAGCGGCTCTTGGCCTGGTTGGCCTCTTCCGCCAGGCGGCGCGCCTTTTGCAGTTGCGCATCGGTTTTCTTGTGCGACTCGATTTCTTCAAGCAGCAAACCCGTTTGCCGGTTGGACTCTTCTTGTGCCACACGCCGGCTGGCTGAGGTCAACACCAGCCACCAGGCGACAATCCCGCCCAAAAACAGCATGGCCACAAATACCTTTAGATAGCCGAGCCTGAAATGATGCATCAACTCTGGAGACTCTCGACCAATCGTCAAGGCATCATGCAGGTAAATCAGGCTGATCGTGGCCCCAAATAAAAGTACCGCAATCACCATCAACAACAAAAAGTGCGCCACCCCGCCACTCAGGTGCGGCCATAGCTGTTTGGGTAAAATCCTTTTGTTCAACGCCTCCCATTGCGCACTCAGGCGGCCATGCGGCTTGCAGGTATCATGGCAGCGGGCATCCAGGCAGCAGCAAAGCGAACAAATCGCACCACCATATGCCGGGCAGTGCGCCATATCACTGACCTCATATTCACGCTCGCAAATGACACACTGCTTGGTCGCATTGGGTTGCAAATATTTGGGGCGCTGCCTGGCCAGGTAATATTTACCTTTGGTGTACCATGCAATTAAAGGCGACAGCAGCATGGCGGTGAATAGGGAGATAAAAGTCGAAAAAGACTGGGCCAGCGGACCCATGGCACCGGTATAAGCCACAATAGACAACGCCGAAGCCATAAACATCGCCCCCACACCCACGGGATTGATGTCATATAAATAGGCACGCCTGAACTCTATCCCTTTAGGACTCAGGCCCAAAGGCTTGTTGATCACCAAGTCAGCGACGACTGCCGCAATCCAGGCAATGGCAATGTTGGCATATAGCCCCAAGATTTCTTCCAGCGCCTGAAATACATTGAGCTCCATGAGCACAATGGCGATCATCACGTTAAACGCCACCCAGACAATCCGGCCAGGATGGCTATGCGTCAGGCGGGCAAAAAAGTTAGACCACGCCAGCGAGCCGGCATACGCATTAGTCATATTCACCTTGATTTGCGATACGCAGACAAAGAGCGCCGTCACTGCTAGGGCCACTTCAGGGTTACTGAACACATGCCCGAATCCCACCCAATACATATGCGTCGGGTTGATCGCCGAAGACAGCGGCATATCGCGATTAAACACCATATAGGCCAGCAGCGCCCCGGCAAACATTTTGAGCATGCCCAGAATCACCCATCCTGGCCCGGCCATCAATACCCCCAGATTCCAGCGCCAGTAATTTTCCTTATTGCGCTCCGGCATAAAACGCAGGAAATCGACCTGCTCACCAATTTGCGGAATCAGGGCCACACCCACTGCCGTCGCCGCGCCAAACAACATCCAGTTGAACTCCCCACCATTGGCAGAAATACCGGCAAAATGACTCAGTCTGTCGAAGATTCCGGGATCCATCTTGAGAATCGCCAGGAAAGGCAAAAACATCAAGGCAATCCAGATCGGTTGCGTAATCATTTGTATGCGGCTAATCAGCGTCACCCCATGCGTGACCAGCGGAATCACGATCAGCGCACTGACCAGATAACCCAAATAAAGCGGCAGGTGGAAATATAGCTCCAGCGCATACCCCATGATCGCGGCTTCAAGCGAAAGCAAAATAAAGGTAAACGAGGCATATACGAACGAGGAAATGGTTGAGCCTATGTAGCCAAAACCAGCCCCTCGCGTCAGCAGGTCCATATCCAGGCCATACTTGGCCGCGTAATAACTGATAGGCAAGCCGGTTAGGAAAATCATCAGGCCAACAGCCAGAATCGCCCACATGGCATTCGGAAAACCATAGTTGATGGTGATCGTGCCACCAATCGCTTCCAGCACCAGAAACGAAATGGCCCCCAGCGCCGTATTGGAAACCCGAAGAATAGACCATTTACGGAATGCCCGCGGCGTGTAGCGCAAGGCATAGTCTTCTATGGTTTCATTGGCCACCCAGTTGTTATAGTCGCGACGAATCTTGACGATACGCTGTATCGGCTCAGCACGTATTTCGGTAGATAATCCAGAAGTGGACGGGGTAGACAATCAACAATCCTTAAGTATCAATAGCCAGGTTGGGAACAAGGCCAGCTTTTTCCCGAGGATATACTAGGAGAGTTCACTCATGCAATCACTACGTTAATTGACGTAGGAGATGTGCCACGAAGGACGAGCGCCAGAATAATCAAAATCCGGCACAAAGCGATCTCTGCATACACCCATCACTTCCCACTCACAACCGCTTCCAACTCCTCAGCCAAAACCGCTAACGCCCTTTCCTCCAGTTTAAGTATTTTTTGCGTGAGCTCCGGCTGGTCCAGCGGTAAAAAAGAGGCACCGCCCAAATCACTTAACACGACTTTCTCAGGCCCCCACAAAATATTATGCGCGTATAAATCGCCGTGCATGAGGCCATGGGCGTGCAGGTGTGCTGCGGCTTGCGTGATCCCTTTTAAAATAAATTTGGCTTGTTGCGGCGTGAGCGTTAAGTCATTCGCGTATACATCGCGCGTGCAGCTCTCATAGCTAGGGGGCTTTGCCAACACTTTTAAATCGGCGTCTAGGAGGGGCATGACCAAGCCATCAACGCCTTGCGGGTGATTGTGTATTACGCCTTTAACGCCGACCAAATTAGGGTGTTCGCCCACAAGCATATTGGCGTGCATTTCGCACCGAGGCAGGCCATCGCTGGTGAGTCCACTTTTGAAGAGTTTTACTGCCACAAACTCTTGCATGTTTTTGTCTTGCATTAACGCCTGGTAGGTGACACCAGAGGCGCCTTCACCTAAGACTTGCTGCAGCGTGAGGGTTTGCCAGTCGATGTGCTGCATGGGATGTTGGCTGATTAACGCTTGCTCAATAGCGTTACAAAACGGGTTGCCAGCATAGGCGAGCCAGGTGAGCTTGGGTAAGTCGAATAAAAATTCGGGCAAGGTCTCAAACTGGTTGGCAGAAATCCGCAATAACTCTAAAGCGTGGCAATTGGCCAGGCTGGCGGGCAAGCTGCTGAGCTGGTTGCCCGCCAGCATGAGTTTTTGCAGCTTGCTGCACTCACCCAAGGCATGCGGCACTTTACTCAGTGCATTATCAGTGACGATAAACCAGCGTAAAGTTTGGGTGGGGATGGCGTTTTCAGCGATGTGTTTGATCTGGTTGGCTTTAAAACCAATCATGCCTAAGTTTTCACATTGCCCCAGCACTTCTGGTAGGTGCGTAAACTGGTTGTTTGAGCAAAAAAGAATGCGCAGTTTTTTCAGGCGGCTTAAATCACTAGGCAAGTCAGTGAGCGCATTGCCGGACAAGTCCAGGATTTCCAGGCTATCGGCTAACTCAAAAATCTCAGCGGGGAACTGGGTTAACTGCGCACTTAATTTGAGCTGTTTAGCCCCTTGAAGTTTGCCTGCCTTGAGTTGAACGAGGGTATCGTCTGGCGCTGGGGTGGGTGTCATCACAATGCATGTATTTTATGGATGCGCTATGTTACTTCAATTACTTTGGATGCAAGGCGAACTGAGTGTCTAGAAGCAAAAATAAAAGCCAGCAGTGACACTGACTTTTATTGTGCAGAGGCAATTAGGAACTACGCCGAATACGCGCAGCACCTTATCGGTGTATACCCTATTACGACGCTACGCCAGCATCCACACAGCGCCCAAGCCCAGCATCACGCCGCCCAGTAATTGCGTGGCTCTTTGCAATTGTGGATGCGTCTGACGGCCCAATACCCAACCTAAGCCATGCAGCACAGCCGTTGCCAGCACCATGCCCACCAGGCCTGACCATTGGTTGCCAATTTCCATGCCATGCAAATAGCCATGTGCAGCGGCAGCGATGCTGACAACGCCGATTTGCACGGCGCGGTTCACTTTTACATTGCTCACCAGTAACAAGCCTATGACCAAGATGCTGGCAGCGACCAGGATTTCAGCCAAGGAAACCGGTACCCACGCCATGGCGAGTGAAGCTGACAAGGCCATGACAGTGACAAACAACACGGGCAACTGCCAGCCTTGCGCCGCCGGACGGCGTGCTGCCCAGATCCCCAGCGCGAACATCACCAGCAAGTGGTCCCAACCACTGAATGGATGCATGAAGCCAGCGGCAAAGCCAGATTCCAGTCCGTGGCCGGGGTGTGCAACCGCACTGGTTGAAGCTGCGAGCGCACCTAAAAATAAAAGAATACTTTTTTTCATTGAATCTTCTCCAAACGAATTGCATTGCGATGAGTCAGTCTTGCACCCACCATTTTTTCACTTCGATTTCACCCCGAAAATTGGCAATACGCGGTTATGGCAAGGCGTATCGGCGCAGACAGTACAACTAGTACGGCAAGCCGATACAACACCGCCACAGACGCGTAGTGCCAATTTTCAAAGCATGAGGCCTTGTTTTTCGATGAATGCGACGATGTCTTCCAACCCCTGCCCACTCTTCAGATTGCTGAAAATAAAAGGTTTCTCGCCGCGCATGCGCTTGGCATCCTGATCCATCACCTCTAGCGAAGCGCCTACCATAGGCGCCAAGTCTATTTTGTTGATCACCAGCAAGTCCGACTTGGTGATGCCAGGACCGCCTTTACGTGGGATTTTCTCGCCAGCTGATACGTCAATCACGTAAATGGTCAGGTCAGATAATTCTGGGCTAAACGTGGCTGCCAGGTTATCACCGCCACTTTCCACAAACACGATATCCAGCGTCTTAAAGCGCTTGCTTAATTGATCCACCGCTTCCAGGTTCATGGAAGCATCTTCACGGATGGCCGTATGCGGGCAACCACCGGTTTCCACACCAATAATGCGTTCTGGCACCAGTGCTTCGTTGCGAGTCAGGAACTCGGCATCTTCCTTGGTATAAATATCGTTAGTCACCACGGCGATGTTATATACCTCGCGCAAGCGCTGGCACAACGCCAAGGTTAAAGCAGTTTTGCCGGAACCCACCGGGCCGCCGATACCAACGCGTAGAGGCTCCTTGTATTCGGTCACGGCCGGGGTGGGTGTATCAAATTGGGTATGTATTTTCATGATCGGAATAACCTGCTGTATTGTGTTTCGTGCTGACATCCGGCGATGCTCAGCAGTGGATTGAAGTTGCTCATATGCTCCTCTGGCAAATGCATGGCACTCGCTACCACGTGTGGAAGCCGTTCACCCATTGCCAGTAAAATGGTTTGCCCTGCGACCTGGCCTAATGGTACAGCCTTCATGGCGGCACTGGCCTGGTTTTCCAACCAGCCCCAGGCATAGCCATGCAATGCTTGCTCAGGGGGAATCTGCCAATGATGTGCGATGGCGGCATACAAGGTTGGAAAAGCCGGTGACTCCAATGTATTAATCTGCGCGACCAATGTGTCTGACATGGGTTTTAAATCATTCAGTAACCG
>DATMSK010000173.1:0-2959 GCA_035565395.1 Methylophilus sp.
GGGAAGTGCGCGCGGGACTTCTGCAGGCTCGCAAACTGTTGTGGTGATACCTGTTGCAGCTTGATCACCGCCTGCCCACCATTCCGGGGAGCTTTAATCAGCAGTTTCACCCCTTTATTTTTGAGGTCTGCCATCAGTTTATCCGCCAGTTTCTCATCACGGAAGACGCCAAACGAAATCGCATTCCGCCATTTAGGGTCATCCTGCACAATGAAGAAATCCTCCACGCCGAGTTTGCGTAACTCTTCAGCCTTGGCTTGGGCCGCTTCGGGTGTCGCCAATGGTGGCTTGTATATCCAGTAGCGTACGTTTTCCTGGCTGCTGCTGGTCATATTGGCTTGCGTTTTGATATTCAGCTGCTGTGCCGCGTTGGTGGCTTCAGTGACGCGTGACATAGTAAATCCGCTCCACTCATAACAAGCAGTTGGTGCTGAAGCATGCGTTTCAGCTGGTTTGGCGGGTGTTTTTTCCGGTAATTTAGAGTCTGCCTGTTTGCTTTCCGGCTTGGGCAAGCTGGGTGCCAAGGCAGTTTGCGCAGGCGATGGCTCTTCCGGCGTTACCGTTGGCTCAGGTGCTGGCGCAGGCTCGCTGAGGCGCTTTGGGTAAGACTCTAACGTCTTGGCATCCACCAGTTTTATTTGTTCGGGATGCAGTTCCGGCTTCAGGCTACTGACTGTCGGCGATAACGCATCGCGTTTGAAGTAGGCAAATACAGCCACATTGATCAATAGCAATATCCAGAATAGTCGTTTCATTGAACTGTACTTTTCATTAATCTGTATTTTCGGCCAGGCAGGCCAACCCCTTTAATACCAGATTATCCACAATAATCGCCTGTGCTGACAATGCATGTGGCAAATATCTGCACAACAACTGCGCATCCCCACCGCTGAGTAGCAATAATGGTGATGTCCGGGCCTGGTCTGACAATCGTGCATATTGCATGGCAATCGCCGCTGTCAGTGCTTGCACGCAGCCTAACCACATCGCTTGCTGACTATTACGCGCAAATGCCTCCCACTGTATATCTTCTGGATACGCATAATCGAGTTGCGCAGCTCCCTGCTGCAAACTTTGCCACATCATCCTCAAGCCCGGCTGTATGCTGCCACCCAGAAAATTTGCTTCATGTTCGCTGACCAGCAAGGCGTCTATCGTCATGGCGGTGCCTGCAGTGACCACCAGCGCGGACTGGCCAAATTGCCGCCACACAGCCAGCAGGCTACACCAGCGGTCGCTGCCTAATTGTGCCGGTTGGCTGTAATGATTTCGTAAACCCAGGGCGGCACCGGTCGCCTGCACCACATGCAAAGACTTCATTATGATTGGCAATGCCTGCAACCAGCGTTCGCCGGCGACATTGCTAAGCCAGACCTGATCGGCCTCTATGACGGCCTGTCGTAACGACTCAGCTTTGCCGCTTGCTGCAAGCCACTCGGCATTTTCCACTGCATGAAACTGCCATGATGCCTCGTCACCGAATGAGGCTGGACACCATGCCCATTTGGTCCGGCTATTGCCCGCGTCTATCAATAATTTCACGCTGCGCTCCGGACACTGATTTCACCGGCATTAAACCGCTGCTGACCAGCGGCCGTTTCTACCAGCAGACTGCCCTCTTCTGCCACGCCTAACACTTGCCCAGGCACGACCTGCCCACTTGCCAGCAACAGATTGACTGCCTGTTGATGAAACGCATGATAACTTGTCCATTCGGCTTGAAAATAGGCAAACCCGTGTTCTGCAAACTGGTTTAAATGAATCGCAAGCTGACTGAGGCAACGGCCCAATAACAAGTTAGGGTCCAACGATTGACCAAACAGTGTATTCAGGCCCATGACTGGCTGTTCAATCTGCTGGCGTATATCAGCATCCATTTCCAGGTTCAGGCCGATGCCAATCACTGCCGCACTCGGGCCTTCCATATCGCCTTGCAACTCAATCAAAATGCCACCCAGTTTATGCCACTGCCCCTGGTGTTTTACCAGCAGGTCATTCGGCCATTTGAGTTGCACATCCGTCAATCCCAAACCATGCAGGGCACGCACCAACGCCAGGCCCACTACGAGGCTTAGACCTGACAAGCCTGCCGCCCCACATTGAAACCGCCACAATAGTGAAAACGTCAGGCTACCACCCAGCTGCGCCAACCAGCTACGGCCACGACGGCCACGCCCCGCAGTCTGGATTTGTGCAGCGACACACGTACCATGTGCTACACCGTGTGCGCTCTCCTGCATCAGGTAACGATTGGTGGAGTCTACCTGTGCCAGCACCTGAATATGAAACCATGGTGCATATTCACCGCAGGCATGCGCAATCTCCTCCACATCCAGCAAGGTCACAGGCTTGGGTAAGCGGTAACCGCGTCCGCGTACTGAAAACACCGTGATCCCCAGCACTTCAACCGATTGAATGGCGTTATACACCGTGGCACGCGTCACGCCAAAGCGCTGTGCCAGCGCCTCACCGGAGTGAAATTTGCCATCGGCCAACACAGCCAATATCGGGAATGCCAGTTTGTTCATCAAATGTTGTTGAGATCGTTTTATTGAGGTGAGCCAGTGGCCATCATCTTAGCCCGCAGTGTAGCATACCCGCCTTGCAGACTTGGCCGATAAAAGCCCGAAATCCCATGAATTAAGCGTTTTGGGCCCAGTCACGAAGCGTGTAAAATAGACCTTACTTTAGAAACTTCAAGAATCGCCATGTCTACAGAAAAAGAACCTATTCCCGCTGCCTCCAACTTTATCCGCGCCATCATTGATAAAGACCTCGCAGAACACAAGTACGCGACCAAAAAATGGGCAGGCAGCCCAGGCGATGCCGCGCATCAAGCGACCGGCCAGGTAGATTTTGCCAAAATCCGCACCCGTTTTCCGCCCGAGCCTAACGGCTACCTGCATATTGGTCACGCCAAATCTATCTTCTTGAATTTTGGCCTGGCAAGGGATTACGA
>DATMSK010000174.1:0-4807 GCA_035565395.1 Methylophilus sp.
GTTTTGGATTGCATTTTCTTCGGCATCGGACGGTTGATGAAATGAACCACCTGCGCCTTGATTTCTGCCCGACCCACCGTCGCTGGCGGTGCCTTTTTATCTTTGAGCAAGCCGAACTTCTTAGCCAGACTATTGGCGATGTTAATGGCTTTATAGCCCATTTGTATCATGGTGCCGCGCAGCAATTTGATCGTCGCCGGGTCTTTGACATTCAAGAACATCATGCCCGCTGCAGTGCCAGGATTGAATTTCTTTTTACCCTGTTCGCGCAGGAAATTGCGCATTTTCACGGACACATCGCCGAAGTCGATATTGACCGGGCACGGTTTCTCGCAACGGTGGCAGACCGTACAATGGTCAGCCACGTCGTTGAATTCGTCAAAATGCTTGAGCGAAATACCGCGGCGCGTCTGCTCTTCATACAAGAAGGCTTCGATCAGCAACGAAGTCCCCAGAATCTTGTTACGTGGGGAATACAGCAGGTTAGCGCGTGGCACGTGGGTAGAACACACAGGCTTACACTTGCCGCAACGCAAGCAGTCAGAAATATCATCGGCGATCTCGCCAATGGCAGACTGTTCCATAATGATGGACTCTTGCTCCAGCAGACCAAAGCTAGGCGTGTAGGCGTTTTCCAGGCCTGAGCCCGCCATCAGTTTGCCTTTGTTAAAGCGGCCTTCAGGGTCTACCTTGGCTTTGTATTTGGCAAAGGTATCAATGGTCGCCTGATCCAGGAACTCCATCTTGGTAATACCAATACCGTGTTCACCAGAAATCACACCATTGAGGCCACGCGCCAGGTCCATCACCCGTGCGACCGCTGCGTGTGCATCCTGCATCATGCCGTAGTCATCGGAGTTCACCGGAATATTGGTATGCACGTTACCATCACCAGCGTGCATGTGCAGCGCAATAAAGACGCGGCTCTTCAACACGGCTTTCTGGATTTCGTCCAGCTTGTCGAGGATCTTCTGGTATTCGCGGCCAGCAAAAATATCCGCCATCGGGCGCTTGAGTTCGCGCTTCCAGGAGACGCGCAAATCATAAGACTGCACGGCACGGAACACGTTTTCATACTGTGCAAATGGTTTACCCATTTCGCCCAGTACAGACACCGGCTCATCCAGCGTATTGAGCAACAAGCGCCATCTGGCGCGTACGTCGCGCAACAATTGCAAGGCAATATTTTGCTTGGATTTCACACCTTCTGGGTCAGCGTTGCCGTCTTCGTCCGGCTGCAAAGGCAAATCGCCAGACACAAAGGCTTCCAACTCATCAACTAAACGCAGTTTGTTGTTGATGGAAAGCTCAATATTGATGCGCTCAATGCCATCAGAGTATTCGCCCAGGCGGGGTAATGGAATCACCACGTCTTCGTTAATTTTGAAAGCATTGGTGTGACGAGCAATCGCAGCGGTACGCGAGCGATCCAACCAGAATTTTTTACGTGCTTCCGCTGAAACGGCAATAAAACCTTCACCGTTACGTGCGTTACACATACGCACCACAGCAGACGCCACTTCACCGACAGCATTTTCATCGTCAGAGGCGATATCGCACAACAACACCATTTTCGGACGTTGCTGCCGTGCGGCCTTGGTCGCATAGCCAACCGCTTTCACATAGCGCTCGTCCATGTGCTCCAGACCCGCCATAATCACAGCAGGATCGTTTTTAGCCGTAGCGTCCAGATAGTCTTTAATCTCAACAATGGCCGGCACCGCGTGTGAGACGTTACCAAAGAACTCCAGCGCAATGGTACGCACATGCTTGGGCATGCGGTGCAAAATAAAGGTGGCTGAAGTAATCAGGCCATCACAACCTTCTTTTTGCACGCCAGGCAAGCCAGACAGAAACTTGTCGGTCACATCTTTACCCAGGCCCACTTTACGGAAGCTTGGACCAGGGATTTCCAGGATTTCAGGCTCTGACAACAGGTTTTTGAAATCAATGTCGTAACGGCTAATCTTGAAGCGCGCCGTCTCGATATCGTGAATCTTGCCCAGGTTGTGATCCAGGCGCTCCACTTCCAGCCAAGTCGCGTCCGGGGTAACCATGCGCCAGGAAGCGAGGTTATCCAGCGCAGTGCCCCACAGCACGGCCTTTTTACCGCCAGCATTCATGGCGACGTTACCGCCAATGCAGCACGCATCGGCAGAAGTTGGGTCACATGCAAACTCCAGCCCAGCCGCAGTTGCGGCATCCATGGCACGGCGGGTGACAACACCCGCACCACACTCAATCGTGGCTACCTGACGTGACACGCCTGGCAAGGTGCGCATTTGCACGCCAGTGTGCTGATCCAGTTTTTCAGTGTTGATGACGGCAGATAATGGCGTCAATGGTACCGCGCCACCGGTATAACCCGTACCACCGCCTCGCGGGATGATGGTTAAGCCGAGTTCGATACAGGCACGCACCAGGTATGAAATTTCAGCCTCGGTATCCGGATTGATCACCACAAACGGATACTCAACGCGCCAGTCGGTCGCATCAGTCACATGTGAGACGCGCGCCAGGCCATCAAACTGCACATTATCCTTGCGCGTAAACTTGGTCAGTTTAGCTAAGGCTTTTTTACGTAATTCAGCCGTTTGCTTGAAGTCATCGGCAAACTTTTCAACAGCTTTGGTCGCGGCAGAGACCAGTTTTTGTACTTTATCGTTACCACCGCTGCGTTCATTAATGGCAGAAATACGGTGGTACAAAGCCTCGATCAAAGCTTTGCGACGCTTAGGATTTTCCAGCAAATCATCCTGCAGGTAAGGATTGCGAGACACTACCCACAGATCTCCCAGCACCTCAAACAGCATGCGTGCGCTACGGCCGGTTTTGCGCTCAGCGCGCAAGACATTCAAAATACCCCAAACCTCTTCGCCCAGAAACCGAATAACAATTTCACGGTCAGAGAAGGAAGTATAGTTGTACGCGATTTCACGTAAACGCGTGAGAGGAGTAGAATCGTGCTTTAACAAATCTGCGTTGACAGGTGCGTTCATTGATAATTTATCAAAAACAAAAGTCAATTATAACACGCCGCATACGGCACAAACACGTTAAACGGTCTAGGGTTTTTGAGTAAACAGGTTTTCGGATGTCGACATTAAAATCTAAATTTAAAAAATGGGTAGTGCCACTGGTTGCGTTGATATTGTTTGCCGGTTTGGCAGTGGCGGTCATGCAAAAACCTCAAGCACCGGAAGTCACCTTTACGACGTTAACGGGTGAAAAAATCAGCATGCAAGCGCTGCGCGGCAAAACCGTCCTGGTGAATTTCTGGGCCACTGATTGCCCAGGCTGCATCAAAGAAATGCCAGAACTCATTGACACATACCAGCAGTATAAAGACAAAAATTTCGTCGTGATTGCAGTAGCCATGCCCTATGACCCTCCGGCGCAAGTAGCCAACTACACCAAGGAAAAAAACCTGCCATTCGCCGTGATGCATGATGGCTATGGCGAAATGGTTAAGGCATTTGGTGACGTCAACCTCACTCCAACCAGCTTCATTTTTGATGCGCAAGGCAACCGCCTGCAAAAAACCATCGGTGAACTCAATTTCGCTGAACTGCGCAAGCTACTTAACCAGAAAGCCCGCTAAATGCTGTGGGTGAAGGCGTTTCACATCATCTTTGTGACGAGCTGGTTTGCCGGCTTGTTTTACCTGCCACGTATTTACGTCAACCTGGCCATGGAGCAAGATACTCAAGCCCATGCCCGCCTAATCTTGATGGCTAATAAACTTTACCGCTTTATGCAGCCACTGATGCTTCTGGCATTGGCCTTTGGCATTTGGTTATGGCTGGGATACGGTTTCAAAGGTGTATGGTTACATGCCAAGCTCACATTAGTAGTGCTGCTGATTGGCTATCACCATTATTGCGGCAGGTTGCTTAAACAGTTTAGAGCCCAGCAAAACCGCCACAGCCATGTCTGGTTCCGCTGGTTTAATGAGGTACCGGTGCTGATTTTATTTGCCGTCGTCATCCTGGTCGTGACCAAACCATTCTGATCACATGCTCAACGCGCTGCTGCAATCTGAATGGCTGATACGCATGCTGGATAAGTCCGGCAAACAAGCTTCCCATAAACTGCTGGGCCTGTTTAACATTCTGGATGATCTGTTATCCAGCCCGCTATCCGGTGCAAATGTGCAGCAGATGGTGCAACCAGCAACTGATGCCGCCTCATCTGACAGGCTGCAAAACTACCTCACGACACAAGCACAGCTTGCCGGCGCCAGACTGCCTGATATGCTGGCGAATCAGTTATATTTCATGGCGCTCAGCGCCTGCCAGGAAAAATTGCTGCACAAGCAATCCAGCGCACTTATCCACGCGAGGCAAGCAGCGCAGGCACTGATTGACGAACAAACAAAGCATGAGATTAACTGGTTAGCAATACGTAATTACAGCATTGTGGCCGTCGCACTATTCAGTGGTGTTATTGGCGGTTACTACTGGCATATGCAATATGCCACATCTCCAGTTGCGCAAGCTGCAATAGAAGAACCCCCACCCACAACCCCGATGTCACACGAAGCGAGCCCAACAGAGACAGCTGCCATCTATACACGCCTGGAAACCATGAAGCACGGTGATTGCCGCCTGCTTGAGGCCTTGCAGCTACCTGACCGGGTTAAAAGCGTGTATATCGAGAACATCATCAATGGGCACGTCACCACCAACCGCGACGAACAAGTACTCGTGAATCAGTTACTGGATCAGGTGCAATGTAATTACACGCCAAAATTGATGGCCAACTCCAAATAAAAAGGCCGCCTGACGACGGCCTCTTGCATCAGAAC
>DATMSK010000175.1:0-4336 GCA_035565395.1 Methylophilus sp.
ATTTTACATATTATATATGTGTGTCTAAAATGCACTCATTCGCTGTTGAAACACAGCACATTTTAATTAACCCTGTCATTAACCAATGTTTTATAAATCATAAAGGAGAACTACATGTCATTGATTAACACACAAGTACAACCATTCAAGGCGCAAGCATTCCACAACGGTAAATTTATCGAAGTGACAGAAGAGTCTTTGAAAGGCAAATGGTCTGTGTTGATTTTCATGCCAGCAGCGTTCACTTTCAACTGCCCAACAGAAGTTGAAGATGCGGCTGACAACTACGCAGAATTCCAGAAGGCTGGTGCTGAAGTGTACATCGTGACCACCGATACCCACTTCTCCCACAAGGTTTGGCACGAGACTTCACCTGCAGTAGGCAAAGCGAAATTCCCACTGGTCGGTGACCCAACACACCAATTGACACGTGCATTTGACGTGCATATTGATGAAGAAGGCCTGGCATTGCGCGGTACGTTCGTCATCAATGACGAAGGCGTGATCAAGACTGCTGAAGTACACAGCAACGAAATCGCCCGTGATGTAAAAGAAACCTTGCGCAAGTTGAAAGCAGCCCAGTACACCGCTGCTCACCCAGGCCAGGTTTGCCCAGCCAAATGGAACGACGGTGCTGCAACATTGACACCATCATTGGATTTGGTAGGTAAGATCTAATCTCTCTGAGATTGACTTGAGCAAAGCCCTGCGTGCAGGGCGCTCAGGTAAGGTCACTCAGAGATGTGGCTTTACCTGAGCGAATCCCCCAACCATTTTTGATTGCCATATGAGATGGCCACGGCTTTCTGTCGCCGCAAGGTTCAGTAAGTGCGTGAATTCGGAGAATAAAAAATGTTAGACGATACCTTAAAGACACAATTGCAAACCTACTTGGGCATGCTGCGTCAGCCTATCCGTCTGATTGCATCCCTGGATAACAGTGACAACGCTGCAAAAATGCGTGAATTGCTACAGGAAATTACTGCGTTGTCCGACAAAGTTAGCCTGGATGAAAGCGGTGATGACGCACGTAAACCTTCATTCGTGATTGCCAAGGAAGGCGAAACACGTGGCGTACGCTTTGCGGCGATTCCGTTAGGCCATGAATTCACTTCACTAGTACTGGCTTTGCTATGGACCGGCGGCCATCCACCAAAAGTGGAGCAGGATGTGCTCGACCAGATTAAGGCACTGGATAACGACTTGAACTTTGAAGTCTATATGAGCCTGTCATGCCATAACTGCCCGGATGTGGTCCAAGCAACGACCCTGATGACCGTGTTTAATCCGCGTATCAATGTCACCGTGATTGATGGCGGCCTGTATCAGGATGAAGTCAACGAGCGTAATGTGATGGCCGTGCCAGCGACTTTCCTCAATGGCGAGATGTTTGCGTCCGGCCGTATGCTGGTGGAAGAGTTCCTGGCGAAAGTCGATACTGGTGCAGTGGCGAAAGAAGCTGAAAAAATCAGTGCTAGAGAACCATTTGATGTGCTGGTGGTTGGTGGTGGGCCAGCAGGTGCTTCAGCAGCGATTTATGCGGCCCGTAAAGGCATACGTACCGGGATTGTGGCGGATCGTTTTGGGGGTCAGGTGAATGACACCCTGGCGATTGAAAACTTCATTTCCGTCAAGGAAACCGAAGGGCCGAAACTGGTGGCAGCGCTGGAAGAGCACGTGAAAACTTATGATGTTGATATCATGCCTTTGCAACGTGCAGTTGGCCTGGCTGAGCCATCTAAAGCTGATAACAAGCATGCCGGTTTGATCGAGGTGAAGCTGGAGAGCGGAGCAACCTTGCGCAGCAAGTCAGTGATTCTGGCCACCGGCGCACGCTGGAAAAACCTGAATGTGCCGGGTGAGGTAGAGTATAAAAATAAAGGCGTGGCTTATTGCCCACACTGTGATGGCCCGTTGTTTAAAGGCAAGCATGTCGCAGTCATTGGCGGGGGCAACTCCGGCGTGGAAGCGGCGATTGACCTGGCGGGTGTGGTTGGCCATGTGACGTTGCTGCAGTTTGATACCGAGCTCAAGGCCGATGCCGTATTGCAACGCAAACTGCGCTCACTGCAAAACGTGACCATTCTGACCAGTGCCCAAACCACTGAAATCACCGGTGATGGTACACGCGTCAATGGCCTGACTTACACTGATCGCGTTAGCGGGGAGAGCAAGCATGTGGCACTGGAAGGTGTGTTTATCCAGATTGGCCTGGTACCAAACAGTGATTGGTTGAAAGGCACTTTGAACTTGAGCAAATATGGTGAAATTGAAATTAACAACCATAATGCCACTTCATTACCAGGCGTGTTTGCCGCAGGGGATGTGACCACGATTCCTTACAAGCAAATCGTCATTGCCATGGGTGAAGGCTCTAATGCAGCACTAGGTGCGTTTGATTACCTGATTCGTCAGTAAGTCTTTTAGCAATAAAAAACCTGCTTCGGCAGGTTTTTTATTGGAAGAGGTTGGTTATCCAACCAAAGACAGTGAAACAGCTTCAGCCACTTTGATGCCGTCGACAGCCGCAGACAAAATGCCACCGGCATAGCCCGCGCCCTCACCACACGGGAACAAGCCCTTGGTATTGATGCTTTGTAAGGTGTCATCATCGCGCTTGATGCGGATTGGGCTGGAGGTGCGCGTTTCAACACCCGTCAATACGCCATCCGTAAGGTCAAAACCTGGCACTTGCTTGGCAAAGGCCGGAATCGCTTCGCGCATGGCACTGATGGCAAATTCCGGCAAAGCGGTATCTAGGTTGGTTAAGTGCACACCAGGCGTATAAGAAGGCATGACTTCGCCAAATTTTGTCGAAGGGCGGTTAGCCAGAAAATCACCGATCAGCTGCCCCGGGGCAGAGTAATTACTGCCGCCGAGTACAAACGCGTTGCTCTCCAGTTGGCGCTGGAATGCTACACCCGCCAGCGGATGGTCGGGGTAATCCACCTCAGGCGTGATGCCCACTACAATCCCGGCATTGGCGTTGCGCTCGTTGCGGCTGTATTGGCTCATGCCGTTAGTGACCACACGGTTGGGCTCAGAGGTCGCTGCGACCACGGTGCCGCCAGGACACATGCAAAAACTGTACACGCTGCGGCCATTTTTGGCATGATGCACCAGGCGGTAATCGGCTGCGCCCAGTTTTTGCAGGATATCGTCACTATAGCTTTTGCCATAGCGGGCGCGGTCGATCAGGCTTTGTGGGTGCTCGATACGGAAACCGATTGAAAACGGTTTTGCTTCGACATAAATGCCTTTTTCATACACCATCTCGAAGGTGTCACGGGCGCTGTGGCCAACGGCCAGCACCAGATGTCTGGTCGGGATAAATTCACCTGTGTGCAAGGTGACGCCTTGTACTTGGTCGTGTTCAATCGCAATGTCCGTCACGCGGCTTTCAAAGCGGATTTCACCGCCCAGCGCGATGATGGTTTTGCGCATTTCCTCCACCATGCCCACCAGCCTGAACGTACCAATGTGCGGATGGCTGACATATAAGATTTCTTCCGGAGCGCCGGCTTTGACGAATTCGTGTAATACCTTGCGGCTGTAGTGCTTGGTGTCTTTGATCTGGCTGTAAAGTTTGCCATCGGAGAATGTGCCGGCGCCGCCTTCACCAAACTGTACGTTGGACTCAGGGTTCAATTCGCGCTTGCGCCATAAGCCCCAGGTATCTTTGGTACGCTTACGCACCTCTTTGCCTCGCTCGAGTACGATCGGGTTGAATCCCGCTTGCGCCAGTATCAGTGCAGCAAAAATACCGGCAGGGCCGAACCCGACGACCACTGGCCGTTCATGCGTATTTGTTTCTTGTCTGGCTACAAATTTGTAGTGAGTGTCTGGTGCAGGTTTGATATGTGGGTCTTTTTTAAACTTTGCCAGCAATCTGGCTTCATTCCTGACCTCAACATCAATGTTATAGACATACAAGATCGCGTGCGATTTACGCGCATCAACACCACGTTTGAAAATCTCAAAATGGATTAATTCAGTCTCTGGAATTTCCAGGCGCTTGAGAATGGCAGCCTTGATCTGGTCATCCTGGTGCTTGAGCGTGTCTGCGAGCTCAATAGGGAGTTTGATTTCAGTGATTCTGAGCATATGGAGGATAGTGGTTATCTATCAAAACTCTATTTTATTATAATCAGACTAGTCGTATCATAGATTTTGTTCGGCTTAGATTTAATCTGCGCAAAAAAATGACGATATAAACATCGTATGTTTAATTACAAGCGACGAATACTTATCCCGTTAATCATTGCTGCTGCACTTTTGTGCGTATCAATGATGTGGCTATTTATTGCCATGTACCAGCTTGTCTATTATTCAGAGC